>DAOWMR010000495.1 GCA_030642995.1 Spirochaetales bacterium | reverse complement strand
CCGACGCGCTGGCAAATATGAAGGTGCTGGACGCGCTGTTCCGCTCCGCCGAGAGCAACGGCTGGGAAACGGTGTAGCGCCGAGAAGTGGAAACGAGTTCGGGTGCCATCCAGATACGGCGGCGGGGCTTTGAGCCCCGCCCTACAACTCCGACTTCCACGCCCCAAGCATTTGCCGGCCCATCACGAACTCCCCGAGGTGGTAGGAAGTGTGATCCACCACGATGAGCGCGCTCCCGAAGATGCTGCGGCCGTTATTGTGGGCAACCGGCTCCAGCAGATCAATGTCGTCCCGCTCTATCAAGCGGACGAACTCCTCCAGGTCTGAGTAGTACTGCGCGATTGTCTCATCCCACGCGATCCGATCCGCAGTCACCGACCAGGCCGGCCAATACTCACCCGGCCATTCCGGTGAACTATGCTTCGGATCAAGGATGTACTGGAGCATATCCCACTGACAGATCCTGATGTGCTCGAGTTGATGCCAGAATGTATACGGAACATGCTCCGGCGCGGTGTTCATGAGAGATCCAGGAAACCCGTTCACCGCGTCGGCGAACTGCAGATGCGCACCCCCACCACGCAACGCTCTCACAATCCGCCGCTTCGCCTCAGCACTCGCATTCGCGTTGTCTTCCGCCACAGTCCACCTCCCGTCCTCCACGGACGTCTCAGGATCAATCTGGGGCCTTACACCAGTCTCCGTCAAGCCCGACCCATGGTCGGGTTGTTGAGCATCAGATAGAATTGCTCGCATGAAGAAAGAATCCAGGACCATCGTCTGGTATCTGATCGTCCTCTTCCTGCTGGTCGGTACGATCTCCGTCGTATATCTGATCGTGGGAGAGACTATCCTCATGCCGATCATGGTCGTCGCATCGTGGACGCCAAACGTGGCGGCCTTCATCACGCTCGGTCTGATCGTGCGGGAACGGGGCGGCATACGGGATCTCTTTCGGAGATGGGTCCAGGTGAAAGTTCCGGCGATCGCGTACCTCCTGGTCCTCACGTTCGTGGTCATCGTCGGCCTCTCCATACTGATCTACCGCGTGACCGGCGGAGAAATGCCCGGTGCCTCGGAGTTCAGGATTGGGCCGCTGCTGGTGATGATCCCGATCTTCCTCATAACGGGGGCCACCGGCGAGGAACTCGGCTGGCGAGGACTGATGCTGGGGGAGCTCCAGAAGCGCTGGTCGGGTCTTGAGTCGGCACTCATCATCGCCCCATGCTGGGTGGTGTTTCATGTCCCGCTGTGGCTCCGTCCGGAGTTTGGCTATGCCGGCGTGCCATTCGGATGGTTTGCCCTGTCCACGATGGCTCTATCCATCACATACGCCTACGTCGTGAACAAGTCGGCCGGCAGCTTGTTCACGGTGACCCTCACCCATTTCCTTCAGAACTTCGGGCTTGCCCTCATCCCCGCGCTCGGGATAGCTCCCGCACGCTTCTTTATCATCTATGCCGCTCTGAATCTGATCTTCGCCGTGGTAGTCGTCGTCGTGAGCGGGAAGCGATTGGGCATGGCACCTGCCTGACTACAGTTCGACTTGTCCCTGCAACACCGCGCCGTCGTGCAGGTGCGGCGCCCGGGTTGATCGTCAGCTACTCTCGGACCGCCTGGATCGTCCCGAAGTTCGCACTCTTGTCTCGGTCCGCGTAGAACGTGATGGACAGGTCGTCACGATCAAGGGTGTACTCGGCGTAATTCTCAGCGCCTACAACTTCCGGCAAAAGCGTGTGCTCGTCTATCTCGTATTCGAAATTCGACTCGGTCAGATTCAGGACGGGCCCGCTCTCAAAAACCAAACCATCAGTGTCCTGGATCTGATAGCCATCGGCGCCGGGAAGAAACACGAAGTAGGTGTGCGCTTCCCAGCCGACGTCCGGCTTCCCGGTGATCTCCCAGCTGCCCTGCAGCGCCCATCCAGGGTTGATGAAACCCAGAAACCGGCACGAGCCGACCGAGAGTACGATGGCCACGATGACAACTACCAACAGGACCGTACGGATTCTTCCACGCATGGAACCTCCTCGTGGGATTGGTGTTCCTTATCATTTCACTGTGAGAAACCGAATCTGTCAAGTGAGTATCACCCCATTGCGACAGATAACAGGCGAATTCGACTGTGCTCGGACAGCGCGCTACCGGTGAATCCCGAGTTTCTTCATCCTGCTCTGGAGGGTT
>DAOWMR010000422.1 GCA_030642995.1 Spirochaetales bacterium | reverse complement strand
TGGAAGCGGTAGCTCGAGTCCCACCTGAACAGTAAGTCGGACGCCGTGGCGAAGGGTGAGGAGTCGAGCGATTCCGCAGGCATTCTTGTGCCGAGGACCGGCGAGATCACTCACCCGTCGACTACAGGCGTCCGCCCGCGCATTGACAATCCTCATCGCCCCGATACAATTGTCCCGATTCTCAAAGAGGAGACCAACATGGCTAAAATGAAACTATCGTCCGGTGTTGTCACCGGTTCTCAACTCCAGGACATATTCGAGTATTGCAAGAGCGTTCCGTGCGCGCTCCCGGCGGTCAATGTGGTTGGCGGCAACACCGCAAACGCTGCAATGCAGGCGGCGAAAGAAGCAAACTCGCCCATCATCATTCAGTATTCCAACGGTGGCGGTGTTTTCAATGCCGGCAAGTTCCTGGACAACACCGACCAGCGGGCCGCGATTGCCGGTTCCATTGCGGGTGCTGAGCACATTCGGTATCTCTCCAAGCTCTATGGCGTTCCGGTGATCCTCCATACCGACCACTGCGCCCGGAAGCTCCTTCCGTGGGTTGATGGGCTTCTTGCTGCCGGTGAGGAGTATTTCATCGCTCACGGCGAACCGCTCTACAGCTCGCACATGCTGGATTTGTCAGAGGAATCCCTCGAGGAGAATCTTGCGACTTCCAAGGCGTACCTCGAACGCATGGCGAAAATGAACATGACCCTTGAGATTGAGCTCGGGGTGACCGGTGGTGAGGAAGACGGCGTGGACAACGCGGACGTCGATGCTTCGCGGCTCTACACGCAGCCGGCGGAAGTTCTCCAGGCGTACGACGTCCTGAACGGTGTTGGTGATTTCACTGTGGCCGCGAGCTTCGGAAACACTCATGGGGTCTACAAACCCGGGAACGTGAAGCTTCGTCCGGTCATTCTCAAGAACTCACAGGACAAGATTCACACGGACCGCGGGACGGCAAACGACAAGCCGCTGAATCTGGTCTTCCACGGTGGCTCGGGTTCCACGAAAGAAGAGATCAAAGAAGCGGTCTCCTACGGCGTGGTGAAGATGAATATCGATACGGACACCCAGTGGGCATTCACAAAACCGATCAAGGAGTACATGGACGAGTACGACGGGTACCTCCATACCCAGATTGGGAATCCGGACGGTCCCGACAAGCCGAACAAGAAGCGGATTGATCCCCGCGCATGGGTTCACCAGGGTGAGAAGGGGATGGTCGCGCGGTTGCTGGAAGCGTTCGAGGACCTCGGAAGCCGCGACCAGTTTGATCTGACGAAATAGCAGCCGGCTGCGGTTCGCGCTGTCGGCTCATCTTGGAACACGCTGAAGAATACACCTCCGCCTCCCGCGCCGATCAGTTTCCCCGGCCCAGGGCGTGGAAATTTGTAGTTGCAGTACACGACGAAACGTCATAGTATAGGTATACCATAACAATAAGTATGGGGTAGCCCGTACCTTTCTGGAGAGGTGTAATGATTTCGGCCAGCGTTGAGCATTATCTGAAAGCGATCTATGACCTGGGGGAGGAAGGACCGGTTGTCTCCCTGTCCGCCCTGGCCGAAGAGCTTTCGATCTCGGTAGTATCGGCCAACGAGATGGTGAAAAAACTGGTCCGACGAGAGTTGATCACCTACGAGCCATACAAGGGCGTGGCGCTGACGACGGAAGGGCGAGTTCAGGCTTTGACCGTGACCCGTCGTCATCGCCTGTGGGAACGATTCCTCGCCGATGTCCTGGGTCTCGGTTGGGATCAAGTGCACGCGGAAGCCTGCCGCCTGGAGCATGAAACCTCTGCACTTGTGGAAGAGCATCTGGCGCGGTTTCTCGGCCGGCCGAAGACGTGTCCCCACGGCTATCCGGTACCCACCCCGGAAGGAGAGATCACCCACGAAGTCACCTTTCCTCTTTCTGATCTGGAGCCGGGACAGAGGGCGATCGTGGTACGTGTTCGAGAGGTCCCAGAGATCCTGCAGTATCTGGGCGAACTGAAAGTGAAGCCGGAGACCGAGGTCAAGGTTGAATCTGTGGCCCCTTTTGAAGGGCCGCTGACGGTGCAGGTGGGTGGTAGCCGGCATGTTTTCGGACGGCGTCTGGCTTCACAGATCAGGGTTCGGCTCCTGTAAAGGTATGCAGATATTCCATGGGAGGAACCACATGCAAGCAGCCAATTCCAGACCGACACTTCAGGGCGTGGAGATGGAGCACGCGTTGAAAGCCGCGTACGCGCTCCAGAATGAGGGGCGCGTATGGCATAGCGTGGACCTGGCCCGCTCCCTGGGTCTCCCCGGTGCATTGGCGGAGAACATAGCCCGCGCACTCGTTGCCACCGGCTGGGCGGAGGAGAGCAAATCAGGCGGTATGCGTCTATCGGAGACGGGAGCGGCTCGTGCCGTGGAACTGATTCGAGCGCACCGACTGTGGGAACTCTACCTGGTAGATCGAGAAGGAATGTCGCTGGATGCCGTCCACACCGAGGCGGACCGCCGAGAGCACGAGATAACACCCGAGGAACTCGAAAAACTGGACACTGAATTGGGACACCCGGCCTGGGACCCCCATGGACACGTTATCCCGGCCTCGGGTTCCCGTGTGCCATCCCCGGCGGGGCGATCCCTGTCGGCGGTAGCAATACCGGGCAGCAGGCTGCGCATCGTCAGACTCGATGATGAACCGGTGGAGCTGTTGGCCCAGTTGGTTGCGCTGGGACTAAGGCCTGGTATAGATATAGAAATTTTGAGCCTGGAATCCAATCTTCTGCGGTTGCGATGGGAGGAAACCGTCGTCCCATTATCCTATAACGCCGCCGGTCATGTTTTCGTCGTGCCGGTGACTGCCCAGCCCATACCGATGGGGGAACTT
>DAOWMR010000092.1 GCA_030642995.1 Spirochaetales bacterium | reverse complement strand
GGATCTGTTGCTGTACTACCGGGAAAAGATCGGGTGGCACCGGTGCGCGTGGGAACTGTCTTTCATGGACGAACTTGTACCCTACATAGGTCGAGATGATTTTCCTCCGAGACGCTTTTTTGATGTGGTACTCGCGATTACGCTCAGGCGAAACGGTGTGAAGCGCTTCTTCACCAGAAACGTGAAGAATTTCGAAGGTCTCGACTTCTTTGAAGTGGTGAATCCAATAGATTGACCCGCACCCGGTCGGCGGGTGCTGCCTTATCCCTCGCGAACCTCGTTCGCGCTCTTGCCGGTCTCCGACACGTCTCGGATGTTCTGCAGGGTCGTCATGGCGATATTGTCCACCGCTTCCTTCGTGAAGAAGGCTTGATGGGCGGTGATGAGCACGTTGGGAAAGGTCTGAAGCCGAACAAAGGTGTCGTCCTGGATGACCTCGCCCGAAAGGTCTTCAAAGAACAGTTCCGATTCTTCCTCGTACACGTCCAGGCCAAGGTAACCAACCTTGTGACTCTTCATGCCGTCGATCACGGCATCGGTATCGATGAGTGGGCCGCGACTCGTGTTGATGAGCATGACACCCGACTTCATGGTCTCAATTGCGTACTTGTTGATGAGGTGGTAGGTGTCGTGGGTGAGCGGGCAGTGAAGGCTGATGATGTCACTTTCCCGGTAGAGCTCATCCAGAGGGACGTAGGTGACCCCGGCCGTCTCCGCCCACTCATTGTTCTGAAACTTGTCGTAGGCAAGTAAGCGCGTCCCGAATCCGGACAGAAGGGAGGCGAGGACCTGCCCAATCCTCCCCGTGCCGATGATCCCAACCGTCTTTTCGTGCACGTCGAAACCCAGCAGACCGTCAAGTGCGAAGTTCCCGTCCCGGACGCGGGTGTACGCGCGGTGGTAGCGCCGGTTGAGCGCCAGGATCAGGCCGAGGGTGTGTTCGGCAACGGCGTAGGGGCTATATGCCGGAACGCGCACGATGGTGATGCCGAGTTCTGCGGCATGCTTGATATCGACATTGTTGAACCCGGCACAGCGCATCGCAATCAATTTGATACCGTACCCCGCGAGCTCGTCCAGCACGGGTGCCGAGATGTCGTCGTTGACGAACGCACAGACGGTGTCGTGACCTGCCGCGAGCTTTGCGGTGTCCGGGCCAAGTCTGGGCTCGTAGTAGGTGAACTCAAAGCCGAACGCCGGGTTGGCCGCGTCCAACGCGTTGCGTACCCATTTCTTGGTACTGAACACTGCGATTTTCATCATGACCTTAGTCATAGGGACTCCTGAATCGAAAATACTAGAATAATCCGGGGACGACGAACCTCATCGCCAGGAACGCCACAGCGCCGACTATCAGTGCGTAGATCGCGGCCGGCAGGAGATTCGTCCGGATGATGCGACCCTCCCGTCCAAGCACGCCGACTGTTGTGCCGGCGGCGACGACGTTATGCACGCAGATCATATTTCCCGCCGCTCCGCCAACCACCTGGAGGCCAACGATGATGGTTCTGGAAAGGCCGGCCTCCGCAGCAACCCCGTACTGGAATCCGGCGAAGAGTACGTTGGAGACCGTATTGCTTCCGGTCATGAAAGCGCCGAGGGCCCCGACAAACGGCGCAACGAAGGTCCACACGGGGCTCAATGCCCAAGCGGCAGTCTCCGAGAGGGCGGAGATCATATCCGGACGACCCAGAGCGTTATTGCCGCTGAATCGCATGACGTTGACCATCGCCACGGCAAACACGAGGGCAACCAGGGCCGGCCCGATCTGTCTCACCGAGCGACTCCATGCCTCGGATACCGCATCCCGCCGCATGCGGTGGAGACCTACCGTGATGAGTGAGACGAGGATGAACGGTACCGTGCCCGGGAGATAGAGCAACTGCAGCGTGTAGTGGAGCGTTGTGCCCAGAATTCCGTCCCACCTGATCGTCACACCAGGGGCAGTGATCAACTGCTTGATGCCGAAAGCCGGGATTCGGGTCGCCACAAGAATCAACGCGACCATGATGTAGGGCAGCCACGCCAGAAAGGAACCGATCCGGCGCTTCTCATCGCCCACGTCGGCGGCCGCATGCCCACCTTTCGAGGTGGCCAGCCAGTCGGCATCCCACGTCTCAGTCGACCCGAAATCCCAGATCTCCTTCGGCATGAGGAAGCCTCTGCGCGCCGCCGGTATTGTGACGGCAAGCCCGATGAGGGCTCCGAGCACCGCGGGGAGTTCCGGGCCGACGAATGCTGCGAGCAGCACATACGGAATCGAGAAGCTCAGCCCGGCGAGCAATGCGAACGGCGCAACTTCGAACGCCTCTCTGAAGCTCCTCTTCGGGCCGAAAAACTTCGTCAGTATCATGACGATGACGAGCGGCATGATGGTTCCGACCACGAAGTGGGGGAGGGCCGACCACAGGCCGATCTGTCCGATGAAGGTCTCCCACGACCAGCCGTAACCGGCTACCGCCTCTCGAATGCCCGGGGAGTCCAACGCCCGCGCAACTCCGCCGATGATGGGAGTCCCCACCGCGCCGAAGCTCACCGCCGTGCTGTCGCCGACGAGGGTGAGAATCACAGCGGCGAGGGGAGGGAAGCCCAGGCTCACCAGCAGTGGCGCTGCGAGCGCTGCGGGAGTGCCAAAACCGGCCGCGCCTTCGATGAATGAGACGAACAGAAAGGCAACCACGATCGCCTGAATCCGCCGGTCCGGACTGATCCGATGAAACGTTCGGTTGATTGCACTGATCGCACCGGAGTTTTTGAGCGTGTTCATGAGTAGAATTGCCCCGAACACGATGAGCAGGATATTGAGCGCACTCAAGAATCCGGACACCGTCGCACCGGCGAGCCACCTGACCGGCACTTGCCAGTATGACGCTGCGATGGCGAGCGCCACGATCCAGGCAACGGGCATGACCCGCTTCGCCGGCCAGTTGAAGCCGACCATGAGCGCGATGGTCAGCAGGATGGGTATTGAAGCCAGCAGTGCGGCCAAAGTTCGCCTCTCCAACAGAGATGATCTATCGCGAACTTAGTAAAGCTTAGCGATACAGTCAAGTAATGAGCCGTGTTGACCGCTCACTCTAAATGACCTAATATAGTCATGTGAAGACTACAAATATCTCACAGTTCAAGGCGCACATCAGCCGGGAATTGCGAGCCGTCAGGGCGGGCGAACACATCGTGATCATGGACCGTGACATCCCCGTCGCGGAAGTCGTCCCGTACCAGGCCACCACTCAGGAGCTCACCGTCAGTCTTCCTGTGGACGAACTCGCTTTCCGTGACTTGAACATCCGTGTCGAGCGGGATCCGATCGTGTTCCTGATGGAAGAGAGGGGAAAGCGGTGAAATGCTACATCGACTCATCCGTGATCCTGCGCTATCTCCTCACCTCCTGCACGGAATTCGAGCGCGTACGGGAATTCGAACGTGTCGGCTCAAGTGAGCTCCTGTCCATTGAGTGCCATCGCGTCCTCCACCGGTATCGTCTGGAGGCAATGATAACGGATGAGCAGCTTGAGGAGACGGTGACCTATCTGGACGAACTGTACGGGCGACTCCATATCTTTGACATGACTGTCCGGGTGAAACAGCGTGCCTCCGAGGCCTTCCCCACCGTGATCGGCACACTGGATGCAATACATCTGGCAACCGCGAGCATCTGGGCCGATGTCGATTCGGAGCCCCTGGTCGTGTTCACATTCGATAGCCAGATGAGAACGTGTGCTCGATCCATGGGACTACACGCTATCTGATCTGGATGCTTCGCCCTGGCGACGAGCGACGCACAGTGGACACAATCGACCGGTATACGTTATGAATTGGTATGCACAGACGGCCACTCTCCCCCTGGCTCTATCCGGTCGGGCGCTACATTATCATGCCTGTACTCCGACGGCAGTACCGTCTCAAAGTCGTTGACGCGGAACTCTTCGAGGAACTGACCCCACCATACGTTGGGAAGCTCATCAAGTTGCCCGGCGTGCCGCTCGTATCCGCAATCATGAAGGGCGGGTACCACATTGAGCCCAAATGGAGCCGCAAGAAACGTGACGGTTCCATCACGGTCGAGTACACACTGGTGGCCGGCGCAGAAGAGATCGCGGCACGCACACAAGATGAACTGACCGAGTTGGTCCAGTCGGCGATTACTCACGACGACTTGGCACATATCCATGACAACGGGCTCAGCTTTCCCTCGAAACGTGGAGCGGAATACCTTGAACGGGTACTCTACCACTGTCCCGAAAACACGGGCACCTCGTTTTTTCCATGTCGGAGCTCTCGGCAAGCCAGGTCATGGAGGCCAACCAGTTTGAGTTCTACTTCGACGGGAGCATTTACGTCTTCGGGTTCAAGCGTCCCGCTACGTCCGGGTTCAAGTACCTCAATGTTCTGCAGATCCAGAACCCGGCGGCTGCAGAGGTAATCTGAGTGGGCGTGACTTCAATGGTGCTCACATTCGATATCGGCACCTCTTCGGTGAAGGCCGGGCTCTTCGAGCGCGACACGGCGCGTGCGGTTTGGCAGCACCGCGAACCCCTGCCCAGCGAGGAGCACGAGCTGGCCGCGTGGGAGTCCGAGCGATGGGTCCGCGCGGTTCAGGCTGCCGTTGATCAGCTTCCCCCTCAGATGGAAATATCGGCGGTGTCGCTGAGCGGTAACGGGCCTACGATCATTCCCGTGGACCGCGATGGGTCGTCCATCGACCAGTCGATGCTCTGGCTGGATCGCCGGGAGCATCGGGTCCCGGGGCAGCCGTCGTTCTTCCTCCCGAAGATCGCCTGGATCAAGAGCAACGCGCCGGCCACCTATGATCGGACCTGGCAGTTCATGACCTGTCCCGAATACATCGGCTTTTTGCTGACCTCGGTGCCGCACACGACCACGGGGAGCGATGAGTTCGCACCTTACGTCTGGGACGCTACCGGGATTGAGGCCTACGGCATCGACCCCGGGAAGCTCCCGCCGTTGCTGAAGCCGGGAGAAATGATTGGAACCATCGACCGACGTGGAGCGGAGCTGTTCCGGTTGCCCTTTGGTACTCCGGTCGTTGCTGGTGGCCCGGACTTCTTGATGAGCCTCCTTGGCACCGCAACCGTGAAGGTGGGAAGGACTTGTGACCGGGCGGGAACGAGTGAGGGTATCAATCACTGCAGTAGTGAACCGTGTGAAAGCCCCACGGTGCGGTGCCTGCCTCACGTTGTGCCCGGTCTCTATAACGTGGCGGGGATACTCTCATCCACCGGACGCATCTTCGAGTGGTTCCGACGAATTTCACGTCAGCGATCGGTTGGCTACGAACGGATGCTCCGAGAGATCGTGGCAACCGGGTTTGATCACGAGCCATATTTCTTTCCGTCGGTCCACGAAGGAGCGGCGTGGGAGTTTTCCAAGGGCATGTTCGTAGGGTTGCGATCAGATCACGCCACGGCGGAGATGGGGCGCGGCGTCGTCTATTCCATTGGTTATGCGGTCCGACAGTCGATTGAATCGCTGAAGGCTGCCGGTTGCGCGGTAGACGAGCTCCGGGCGTGCGGTGGGCAGGCGAAAAACTCCATCTGGAACCAGCTGAAGGCGGACATCACGGGTATACCCCTCAGTCGCCCTGAGGTAATTGATGCCGAACTCCTCGGTTGCGCCTGTTGTGCCTTCGTGGGTCTCGGGGACTTCTCAACTCCGTGGGACGCCTCGGTTCAGGTCGTTCGGATGATGGATCGATTTGAACCTGATCCGGTGCGATCACGCCGGCTCACCGATGGCTACGAGCGATATCTCCGTGCGTACCAGCGCTACTCCAAGGCAATTCGCGAAGCCGAGGAAACCGGTTTTTGAATATGTCTGTTCAATACGGGTATACTTAGAGCGAGGATAGTCATGATTTTCCGTATGTTTGCGTCGCCGCTCTACTTCATATTTCCGCTGATCATCTTCTTCGTGGTTGCCCGAGTTGCCGTCGGCTTCATTCGCGGGATCACGCGCAGGTCCTATCGGGATCTGCCCGACGAGGTCGACCTGCATCCGGGGGCCTACCGCGAGAGTCCGCAGGGAGCCATTCAGGGCAAGAAAAGCGATGAGGCGAGGATTTTCAGGCTGGCGCTCCGGCTGAAAGGGCGATTGACGGTTTCAGATGTCGTCATTGAGACTGGTCTGAACCTCCAGCAGACTGAGGAACTCCTCGAGGGTCTGGTGGACAGCATTCACGTCCGGATGGAAGTGGACGATCGGGGCATGGTCACCTACGAGTTCCCCGAGATCATTCGCAGGTTTGAGGGTGGTGAGTCGGGAGCCGTATAGACGCAGGGGGTCTGCGGTTCTCGCGCGCTCAGGGTTCGTCCACCTGCCCCGTCCGAAGGAATCTTTCATACCGATTGCGCACATTGGTGCGGGTCTGCGCAAGCCGATCCAGCATTCTTGCGCTGTCTCCAGTCGTCCCGGCAATCCGCCGGGCGAGCGCCTGTCGATGTGTGTCGTCAACGGGCAGGCTGTGAACCTGTCTGTCTTCATAGATCTGCAGGAAGTGCTCAACCCGACGGAGCAGGCGGTAGTCGCGGAGAAGTGATTCTGCCGTGCTCTCGGCGATGATCCCGACGGCGGCCAGTGCGCGGATTGCATCGAATGTGTTGCCGGTCAGGATTTCCGGGTGCTGCGCTGCACGGATCATCTGGAGTCCCTGCACCGTGAACTCTATGTCCCGGATTCCCCCCTCACCGCTCTTGATATCTTCGCCACGCCGGAGACTCTGCCGTACTGCCTCCGTCCGCATCCGTTCAATGCTTCCAATGACCGTGGCGGCATCCCAGCGGGCGACCCATGTTGGTTTGATCGCGTCGAGGAAATCTGAGCCCAGAGCCAGGTTGCCGGCGATCGGGCTCAACTTGATGAGCGCCTGGTGCTCCCACGCCAGAGCCGTGGTTCGGTAGTATTCCTCCGCCGAGGTGCGTCCCTGCACCAGTGGTCCCGAGTTCCCGTGCGGCCGCAATCTGAAATCGACACGAAAGGCGTGTCCGTGCTCGGTGTGAGATGAGAGGTCGCCGCCCAGGGTTTCCAGGACCGACGCGTAGAACCGGGCGTCGTCCGCCGGGTGTTCCCGGCCCGGCTCACCGAAGCGATCCTCGAAGATACCGAGCAGATCAATGTCGGAGCTGTAGTTCAGTTCTCGCCCGCCAAGTTTTCCGAACGCAAGGATGCAGAATCGATCTCGTGCGGATTCCTGAGTGTCATTCTCGCGCCAGATCTCGTTCAGGTCCGCGCGAACGACCGCAACGGCGAGGGCCGAGAGCTCTCGGGTGATGATCTCAATGGGCGTGCGAAGGCAAATGTCCCTGGTTCCAATCCGCAGGATCTCTCGTTGTCGGAACCAGCGCAGCACGGCTCGCGTGTCTTCGCCGTCGGCCAGCTCATTTTGCAGGTCCGACAGCATTTCATCGGCTCCGCGCTCGCTCCCCACCACCGACTTGTCAAGCGCCCACTCCAGGAATGCGGGCGTGTGGATCAGAGTCTCTGCAAGAAACTGGCTCGCCGAGAAGACCTGCAGCATCAGGCCGAGTTTCACCGGCTGCTGGAGCAGTGACTGGAAGTGAGCCAAAGGATCAGACAGTGACGACACATAGCGGTCCCAGTTGTTCAGCGCCATGTCGGGATCACTGCAGTCGCGGAGGCTTGACCATGCCAGCACGATGAGTTCGCTGAAAATGTCACGCCGCGGACCATTCCCGGCCAGAGACCTGATGTTCACACGGGCGCGGCGTGCGTCCCGAAGGCCCGCTCCGGCCGTGATTGCGTTAATGAGTTCATCGTTGAGCTCGTCGGAGAGTACCAGATCTGCTGCAGTGCCCGCAGGCTTGCCGGGAATGGAATCGCGTCCGAGATGGTGCTCCAGGAAAGCTCGGACCGCGGCTGTGCGAGCCTGAAACTCAATCCGGAGTTGGTCTGCTGCCGAGAGGTCGCCTTCACGGCGGTATCCGGCGCGACGTGCCAGGTGGGCGTACTCGAGGCTGTCGGGCTCAGGCAGGAACAGGTCTTGAGCATTCCCGCGCAGCATGCGGAGACCGTTGATGAGATTTCTCAGGAATCGATAGGCACGAATGAGTCGGTTTGCCTCCGCCTCGTCCATGACCCCTGATCGTGACAACTCCTGTACCCCGGAATGAAGACTCGGCGTACGAAGTTTCGGGTTGGATCTGCCGTATTGCACAAGGAGGATCTGAAGTCCGTACTCCAGATCAACCAGGCCGCCCGGGCTGAATTTTGCGTTGAGTCGATCTCCGGAAGCCTTTTCCGCAAGCTGTTTCTCGCGGAGTTTGCCGATTTCCTGAAGCGATATACTGTCACTTCCGTAGACAAGATCGTCGCGAAGCTGCTCAATCCGATTGCCGAGCGCTTCATCACCGGCGATGAAGCGGAGCCTCGTGAGGGCGAGTTTTTCGTAGCTGTGCGCCTCCCCTCCGCGGCCGTAGTAGCGGTTGAAGCTCTCAAGACTTACGGCATGGGGTCCGGCCTTGCCATAGGGACGGAGACGGAGATCCAGGTGGAAGATGCCTTCGCGTTTGGATTCAATACAGCCGGCTGCGTCGGTGAAAAGCCGCTCGAAGAACTCCGCGTTGGTTATCTGTTCGTTGCCGTCGGTTGATCCACTATCACTGTAGACGAACAGGAGTTCCACATCGGACGCGTAGCCGATGGCTCGTCCGCCGAGTTTACCGAGGCCGAACACGGCATAGGTGGCGGGAAGACCCGCAACTGATCTGGGGACGCCGTACCGGGGAACGCATTCATTCCAGGCGATCGTCAACGCGGCGCGGACGATGATCTCAGCGAGGTTGCTGAGTTTCCGGCTGAGGAAGAAGAAGTCCTGATTGCGCTGGAGAATGTGATCCAGATCTATCCGAAAGGTCTCTGTGTCCTTGAAGGTGTTGAGCGCCGCACGTTTGCTCCGGCCGTCCGGTGCCGCCGTGAGGGCAGCCT
>DAOWMR010000248.1 GCA_030642995.1 Spirochaetales bacterium | reverse complement strand
TGAAATCAGCTGGACCTCTTCCTCGATCACGGTCACCTCGTACTGGCCAATTCCTCCATAGCCGTATGAACGAACGCCGACGCGCGAAATACCACCGGTCGCCGGCGTGAATCCGACGCTCGAGTTGGTTCCATTGGTGTCGTCGTTCTCCAGGATCCGCCCGCCGGGCAACTCGACGATCAGGTAGGCATCAAAGTCGACCGAAGTAAGTTCCACGCGCAGACGGCTCCCGGCAGAGACGGGAAGCGGATACCAGTCGATGTAGGACCCGTCATCGGTCTGCTCATCCCCTGATTCCAGAACCCCCGTGAAATAGCCACCAACCGCAAGAGCCGCGTCACCACTTGCGAAGACAATCTGCACCACATACTCAGTTGGCCCCGGCCAGGCCGGGCTCACCGCGTAGCTGGAGGTGATTCCAATGCTGAGCCGCTCACCCTGAGCTACACCGCGAGAAATCCTCACGGCATCGCGACCGCCGGAGATCTCCTCCACCGATTGACCGCTTCGGCGCACGAGCAGCGTCGGCGGCGCGTCAACCGAAACGGCGATTATTTCCAGCCGTCCGTCGGCGGGCGCCTGAACGTCATACCAGTCAGCCGCGCCGTTGGCGTAGGAAACGTCGTCAGCGGTGAGGCTGCCGTGCGCTCGAACGAGAATTACAGGGTCTTCTTGCGCAAACACGCCGGCGACGAAAACCACAGCTACCAACGGGACAAGTACTGCTCGCTTCATATCAGCATCAGTGTAGCGCAGGTCCTCCGCGAATACCACGGATCGTTTCGGCCGGACTGCCTTACCCGGCGCGTTTGGTTGCCACGAATTTTGCGCTGCTGACCTCGCGATTCGCCAGTCGGACGCCGCCGGCCTTCACGCCTTTGATGAGGTAGGCATTGACGTCAAACTCTTCCTCGAGAATGCGGACTTTCGGCTTCTTCTTGTATTTCACCACTGCGGTTACGTCCTCCCGGGTGGTGAGCGCGATCACGGCAGAACCGTCCGGGACAATCTCATAACTTCGGTCAAGAATGTACTTCTCAATCCGAGTGCGTTTCAGGTAGGGGATTCCGTTCTTCCTGTCCTTGTAGATGATGTTGAAGACCTTGATACCGAGGATCTCCTTGTCCGATAGGCCGCAGGAGAACATCCCTTTGTCCACGAACAACTTTTCCGGTGCGTCTATTACGGAATAGACACCGCTGTGCCGGACCACGAGCACTCGATCATACGCAGAAACCTTGAAAAGCTCTTTGCCGGAGTTCACTCCATAGCCAAGGTACCCGGTCTTCTTATCGTAGCGAAGACTGAGATTCCGCACAGCCGCTTCACGGACATCCACCTTCTCAAAACTGCCGATTGTAGTCTTCCGTTCATGGGCGGACCCGTATTCGCCCACCAATTCGCCCAGATAATTAATGGCGTAGTCGACGATGTTGGCAAGGTGGTGCTTGATCTCCTTCAGACGACCCTGGATCTCCTCGATCTCCTTCCGTGCCTTCTGGATATCGTAACGCGAGATCCGGCGGATAGGAATCTTGAGCAGGTGTTCAACGTCCTCCTCGGTCACCTTTCTCCGGATCTCCGATGCGAACGGGATGAAACCTTCGAGGACAGCATTCACAACATCTTCCGCCGTGGTCTGTTCTTCAATCCGCTTGTAGATTCGCTCCTCTACGAAGATCCGTTCAAGGGTTCGGGCATGAAGTTTATCCAGGAGCAGGCCACGTTCAAATTCCAACTCCGTAGTGAGGATGGCAACAAGGCGCTTCGCGTGGTACTGGATGACCTCGGAGACGGTCATGGTGACCGGCTTGCCGTCCTTGATAACCAGTAGATTCACCGAGATCGAATTCTCGCACTCGGTGAACGCGTAGAGCGCGTCAACCAGTTCTTCGGTGTAGACGCCCCGGGGAAGTTTGATCTCAATCTCAACATTCTCGGCGGTAAAGTCGCTGATTCCGGCGACCTTCACCTTGTTCTTCCGCGCAGCATTCTCAATACTCGCAATCAGCGAGTCGGTAGTTGATCCAAAGGGAACCTCGCGGACAACGATGCGTTTCGGGTCGGAGGTATCCAAGCGGGCTCTGACCAGCACCTTGCCCCGCCCGTCCTCGTAGTCAGACACATCAACGAACCCCCCTCCGGGAAAATCGGGGAAGATCTCAAACAGTTCCCCGCGCAGGGCATGTTGGACAGCCTCGCACACTTCACCGAAGTTGTGCGGCAGGATCTTCGTGGACATACCAACCGCAATTCCCTCGGCGCCGAGCACGAGCAGTGCCGGGAACTTCGCAGGAAATACCACCGGTTCTTTGCGGCGGCCGTCGTAGGAATCTTCGTACTCGGTGATCTCCGGGCGATAGAGAACTTGCTTGGCGAGCGGAGTGACGCGGCACTCGATGTACCGTGCGGCGGATGCTTCGTCACCGGTGAGCACATTGCCGAAGTTACCCTGCTTGTCAATGAACAGCTCTTTGTTCGCCAGCACCACCAGTGCGGAGTAGATGGATGCGTCACCGTGGGGGTGGTACTGCATGCAATGCCCAACGACATTCGCAACCTTGTGGAACTTGCCGTCGTCCATGGAGAACAGCGAGTGAAGGATTCGGCGCTGGACCGGTTTCAGCCCGTCGTCCAGATGAGGAATGGCTCGATCCTTGATGACGTAGCTGGCATACTCCAGGAAGTTCTTGTTGAAGAGCGTGTCCACGTAGGTCATTACACGAGATGCTCCATGATGAACTCACGTCGTTCGGGAGTGTTCTTGCCCATGAAGAATGAGAGCGTGTTCTGGATCCCCTTGATGTTCTTCACATTGACCCGAACGAGCCGGATGTCGGGCCCGATGAATTGACCAAACTCCTGGGGCGAGATCTCCCCAAGCCCCTTGAAGCGAGTCACATCGGGGCTCGAAAGCGCCCGCACTGCAACGTCTCGTTCTTTGATGCTGTAGCAGTAGTGAGTTTCTCTTTTGTTTCGGACGCGAAACAGCGGCGTCTCGAGTATGTGGAGCCGACCGGCCACGACCAGCTCCTCGAAATAGTTGAGAAAGAAGGTAAGAAGGAGATTCCGAATGTGGAAGCCGTCGTAGTCGGCATCGGTTGCAATCACGATGCGATCGTAGCGGAGATCCTCCACGCTGTTCTCAATACCAAGAGCCATCATCATGTTGAAGAGTTCTTCATTCTTGTAGAGATCCGCGCGCTTCTTTGCGTAGACGTTCTGCGGTTTTCCGCGCATGCTGAAGATTGCCTGCTTGTAGACATCCCGGCACCCTACCATGCTCCCGGATGCGCTCGCCCCCTCGGTGATGAAGATCGTTGAATCCCGCCCCTTCTCTCCGTCCTGGAGGTGGTGCTTGCAATCCTTGAGGTTCGGGATCTTGAGGGCGATCTTCTTGGCTGCCTCACGCGCCTCCTTCTTGACTGCATTGAGTTCTTTACGAAGTCGTTCGTTACTCAGGATCTTATCCAGGAGATTCTTGTTTGCCTTCTGATTCTTGTGCAGAAAGTCGACAATGGCGCTTTTCGTCTCGTTGACAATCCAGCTACGTATCTCCGTGTTACCCAGTTTGTTTTTGGTCTGGCTTTCAAAAACCGGCGACTTCAATCGAATTGCGACAGCCCCGGCAACACCGTCCCGCACATCAACGCCGGAGAAGTTCTTCTTGTAGTACTCGTTGACGCCTTTGAGAAGTCCCTCCCGGAAAGCGCTCTGGTGAGTGCCTCCATCCGAGGTGAACTGCCCGTTCACAAACGAGAAGTAAGTCTCGCCATAGTTCTGCGTGTGGGAAAATGCAAATTCCACCCGGTCGCCTTTGTAGTAGCTGATGTCGTAGACAGTGTCATCTCCAACCTCGGCGTAGAGCAGGTCCAGCAGCCCATTCTTGCTCTCGAATTTCTGCTTGCCCAGGTAGAGAGCGAGACCATTGTTCAGGTAGGCGTAGTTCCAGAGCCGATGCTCAATGAACTCGGAGTTGAAAGTGATTTCTCCGAAGATCTCCTCGTCCGGCTCAAACTCAATGAAGGTACCGTTCCTCTCGGTTGTTTTGCCTTTCTTCTCACGAACCAGCTGTCCCTGCTTGAACACCGCCTCGGCGTACTTACCTTCACGGATCGCCACCACCCGAAACATCGAGGAGAGCGCGTTCACGGCCTTGGTTCCAACCCCGTTCAATCCCACCGAGAACTGAAACACGTCGTCGTTATACTTCGCTCCGGTATTGATAACGCTGACGCACTCAATGACCTTGCCGAGCGGGATCCCCCGACCGAAGTCCCGGACAGTGACCTTGCGCCCATTGACGACCACGCGGATTGAGCTCCCGTACCCCATGATGAACTCATCAACACTATTGTCTATGACTTCCTTCAGGAGTACGTAGATGCCGTCGTCCAGATTGCCTCCGTCACCGAGACGACCGATGTACATACCTGTCCGGAGCCGGATGTGTTCGAGCGAACTGAGTGTTGTGATCTTGCTTTCGTCGTATTGATGCGCAGGGCTCACACCCGAACGGCCGGCGGTCGTGGCCTTTGTGCGCTTTTCATTCTTACCGTTCGAGCCCGCACGGCTTGAACTGCCCTTCCGGACCCCGGACGTGCCTGCTCCGGCATTGCGCCGAGACGGCGCGGTCGTTCCCCTTCCCATAGAACCTCACGGTTCTTTACGGTACCACAATGACCGGGCTTGATCAAATCAGCCATTGTAGCTGACAATCAACCGATGCCCCGGAATGCAGGTACATCTGTCATCTCCCTCTTTTTCTGCGCATGTGCTCTGCCGCTCCTCGTCAGCGGTTGTCGCACGGCCGCGGACACTGGCGTGTGGTCCGACGAGGACAAGGAGCTCCATCGTCTGCAGGTGGAACTGCGATTGACCCGGGATGAATTGCAGGTACGAGATGAACAGAGTTCCGAATTCGAGGAACAGGTTGCAGCGCTTCAGGAAACCATCCCCGGCCTGGAGAAGGAACTCCGCGAGTTGCGACTACAGATT
>DAOWMR010000298.1 GCA_030642995.1 Spirochaetales bacterium | reverse complement strand
TTGTCTATCCCGTAGAGCCTGAGATACCGGTCATGATCCCGCTTATCCCGCGCGGCCGTGTTCGTGCTGACCTGGTCCAATTCGCCGCCTTCTCGCCTCTGGATCCGGCCGGCGCGAACGTCCATGCGAGCGTCAAGATAGACCCGAAAATCAGCATCCTCCAGCACCCAGATTGCGAGACGGGAACCCAGGACGGTGTCGCCCTCACGAGTCATCTCTACCTGGCGCTCATCCACGTAGAGGTCCCACTTGTCCTCCTGCTCGGCCATCTCGCACATCTCGTCAAACGAAACGCCAATCTCCTGGGCTATGGAATGAAAAGTGTAGTTCACAAGTTTGTAGCCGAGTCGTTTCGCCACAATCCGGCTCACCGTTGAGTTACCACAGCCGCTCTTCCCAGAGATTGCGATCTTCACCGACAACTCCTATTCGACGTTGCGTAACTGCTCGCGCACATTCTCAAGAGCATCTTTGGCCTCAACAACCTGCTGGTTCACTTCCACGATAATGCTCTTGGATCCGGTGGTGTTGATCTCCCGATTGAGCTCCTGGCACAGGAAATCCAGCTTCTTGCCCACTGGCCCTTCCGGATCGCCGCCAAACCCGATCTCGCGAAAACTGTCCAGATGTGCCTGCAATCGCACGATCTCCTCGTTGATGCTGAATCGGGTGAGTTGCACCGCAACTTCGCTCAGGACTCGGTTCTCGTCCACTTCGTTTCCGAACACCTCGGCAAACCGACTCTGCAGACCGTTCCGTATGGTCTCCTCAATCTCACCGGCATAGGTCTGGAAGGCACGAACACACTGATCAATCTTCTCGAGTTGGCTCTCTATGTCCAGCGCCAGACGCGCGCCTTCGGCCTGACGGCTGGACGCGAGATCCCGGAGCGCCTCGTCCAGGAGCGGCTCAATGACCGCCCATGCACGGTCTGCGTCTGCCGGCCGCTCACTTTTCAGAACCCCTTCGCGCGACAGGAGGTGGTCCAATCGAACTTCTTCCTGAATTCCCGCATGCGCCTTCAGCTCGGCAAACGCTTTGAGATATCCGTTGACGACGCTCTCATCCACGGAGACGACCAGGTCTTCCTCGTTGTCCCGAAATCGCACGAACACCTCAACCCGACCCCGTCGTGCGACGCCGGCGACCGCATCTCTGATCTGCTTCTCCAGCTGACTGAAAACGCCGGGAATGGAGCAGTTTATGTCCAGGTACCGATTGTTGTAGGATTTCACCTCTACAACAGCCGAGAATTTCTCGTCTTGCCGTTCTGCATAGCCGTACCCGGTCATGCTGATCACGAAGCTGCCTCCCGTTCCTCAAGCTTGCTCAAGAGAGCCCGGCCGAGTTCCCAGTTGTTTCCTGCGCCCATGGTAACGAACAGATCGCCGGGTTGCACAATGCGTTCCGCCAGGGGGAGCGCCTCGGCGACCTGTTTGACGAAGTGAACGGAAGCCGCGCCATGGCGCCCGGCGGCCTCGACGAGCTGTTCTCCGTCAACGTCACCGGGATTCTCCTCCCGGGCGGAGGCGTAGATCTCATGGAGAATCAGGATATCGGCGGCTGCGAGCGCCTTCCCGAATTCGTCGAGGAGTGCCTTGGTCCGGGAGTAGGTGTGCGACATGAAATCAAGAATGAGCCGGCGCCCCGGGTAGAATTCCCGATAACCGGCGAGGGTGGCGGCAATTGCCGTTGGGTGGTGTGCATAGTCGTCAAGAATCAGTACTCCACCGGCCTCTCCGACAATCTCACTTCGCCGTCGGGTACCGCTGAACTCCGATAGAGCGTCGCGGGCGACCGCGGCCAACCTGGCCCCGGCGTCGGCCTCACCCTCGCCCGTGTTTGGGCGAGCCATCTGTCGCGCTCGGTTGGTCGCAATGAGGGCCGCCGCCGCGTTCAGGGCGTTGTGCTTCCCGGGAATCCGAAGGGTGAACGGCCGGCGTCCAACAGAGAAGTGGATCTCCCCGGGCGAAGCCGGGAGGTAGACGACACGGCCTTCACCGTCGGCATTCTCTCCGTATGCGGTCGTTCGGATATCCGGTCGTTCCCGTGAAATCGATTCCGCAAGCTCGCAGGCGCCGTCATCATCGGCACAGTAGATGAGTTCTCCCCGTGGAGGCAGACTCCGGGCATACTCCTCAAACGCAGAGATGATATCGGCCCGGTCACGGAAGTAGTCCAGATGATCGGCTTCGATGCTGGTAACCACAATGACGGACGGGCGGAAGCTGAGGAAATTGCGCCGGTATTCGCACGTCTCGGCGATGAAGAACGACCGGCCCTGAATGAGGGTCGCACGACCGCCGAGGTCGCTGAGCGTACTCCCTGCGAGGACGATGCCCGGCAGGCCCGCAGCCCGAACGATTGCGGCGCAGAGAGCGGCGGTCGTGGTCTTACCGTGCACCCCTGCAATACCAACTGACGGCATGGACCCCGAAAGTTCGCCGAGCGCCTCTGCGTAGGTGATCAAAGGCAAACCCCTGGCGGTGGCGGCAACCAGTTCCTCATGATTCGCCGGATCATACGCGGCAGAGTAAATAACCAGATCAATCTCATCGGGCAAGTTGGAGGCAGCAAAGCCTTCGGCGTAGCGAAGACCGAGGGATTGCAACAGGTCGTCGGTGAAGAATTTCTCCGCAGTGTCGGAGCCGGTTACGCGAGCGCCTCCGGCCACAAGGATCTCCGCCAAGGCGGCCATTCCGGTACCCTTGATGCCAACCATGTAGATATCTGCTTCAGCGAGTAGTTGAGGGAGGGCAACCCCTTCCATAGCGCCATCATAATCCATAGGCACGGCCGGGGCAAACCGCTCAGTCGTTCTTGGGAAGATAGATCGATTGATGAGCCCGACCGTATCCGTTGTCCACCACGACGGCCTCCGCCTCATCGTAGAGCTCGCTCAGCCGTTGCGGCGCCGGGACATAGTCTCTGGAGATACCGGGACTGAGTTCGCGTCGCCAGGCGTACTTCTCATGCTCGTCCTCAAACTGGATCCGTTTTCGAACGTAGTAGCGCGGTTTCTTGCCTTTCTGATCAACGAGAATGCCAAAGCTCCCGCGGCCGAGGTAGCAGATTTGCTCATTGGGCTGGAGTTCCTCGGATTCGGCGAGCCGCTGGATCACACTATCGAAATTGGCAGGCCTGCCGGTCTCAGGATCCGCAATCGCGGTGAAGACGTTCTTGACGGGTTCGCCGGATATTGGACACGGCTCATACTCCCGGTGTGGAACGGGTGGTGGCATGAAGTGCTTTGCGGGGTCAAATACGCGTTGCTGCCGCGCCGGAGTCTGGCTGCGTCCGCCTTTGCGTCGGGATCGATTTCTACCTCTGCTTCTGCTCACCCTTTGCCGGTCCCCTTATCTCTCGGTACCTTGAAATGATACCAAGGCGCCGCCTGGCGATCAAGATGACTTCATGAACGAGAAATTTGGTGCGACGGTAAAATTACTCATGGTCATTCGCTCCATCCTGATTCTCCCCATCTGGCTCTACCAGAAGCTGATATCACCACTCATTCCATCCCGGTGCATCTACACACCGAGTTGCTCGGAGTACAACCGAGAGGCCGTCCTGAAACACGGCCTGCGGGGCTTTCTGCTCGGCGGAGCCCGCGTGCTCCGATGCATGGAAGGCCTCTACACCGGCGGCGACGATCCGGTCCCCGACCGGTTCAGCTTCAGCTACCTGTTCGGAAGCTACCGGAAATTCTGGAGAGGGAAAGACTGCTGATTACGTAAGCCCCTTTACAAGTACAAGCGCCAAATTGTATTCATAGTGGCCAAGGACAGTGAATGGCAAAAAAGACCCTGGTAATCGTTGAGTCCCCGACGAAGGCACGAACCATCAAGAGGTTCCTCGGGCCGGACTACCATGTTGAAGCGAGTATCGGCCACGTCAGGGATCTCCCTCAGAAAGCCTCGGATATTCCTCAGAAGATGAAAGAGCACGAGTGGTCTCGGCTGGGAATAGACGTGGACAACAATTTCGCACCGCTCTACATCACACCGAAGGATAAGACAAAGATTGTTCGGCAACTGAAGCAGAAGCTGAAAGACGCCGACGAACTGCTCCTGGCCACCGATGAAGACCGTGAGGGAGAGAGCATCTCCTGGCACCTTGTACAACTGCTGAAACCCAAGGTGCCCGTTCGGCGCATGGTTTTTCATGAGATCACCCGTTCGGCAATTGAGCACGCACTCGCCCACGG
>DAOWMR010000527.1 GCA_030642995.1 Spirochaetales bacterium | reverse complement strand
TTTGCCGGCGTACTCGTATTCGTGTCCCACAAGTGCCAGGAAGAGCGCCCGCGGGCCCAGGTCCGACCCGCCGATGCCCACCTGCACGATGCCGGTGAACGCGCCGCCGCCCGCCGCAGTAATCGATCCATCGTGAACCGCACGGGCGAAATCACCGAACCGTTTTCGTTGCTCCTCGTAGAACTCCCGGAGATTCCGGCCCTCAGGAGCCACGTCGGCCCCGAGTTGCCCGCGGCAGAGGTGATGGAGAACCATGCGGCCTTCGCCGGTATTCATGATCCTGCCGTCCAGAATCTCGCGGTACTTCGCGATCAGTTGCTGTTCGTCCGCAATTCCCTGAAGCAGCGTGAGAATCGATTGATCCACCGGCTTCGCCGCATAGTTGTAGGCGAGACCGGCGCCGATGGGTATTTCACTCTCGGCCAATCGATCCGCCGTCAGAAGAGCTCTCAGACTGGGTCGCTCAACTTCCAAAAGAGCCTTGAAGCCCTCGGTCCGGTCAAGATTGTTGTATTCGATCCCAGCCATATTGCCCTCCTGCGCGAGCCACTACTTCTCGTGGAAGCCGGCCATCGTCTTCATCTCCACCGCGGGCCCTTCGTCGGCCGGCTTGTGCTTGTGCACGATGGCAGCAACGCCGGTCGCCAAACCATAGAGGTTGATAAACCCGGTGGCGTCACTGTGATCATAGGTGCTCTCACCGAAGCTCGCCAGGTCTTCAATATACAGCGAATACTCCGACTTTCGACCGGTAATGATGGTGTTGCCCTTGTAGAGGGTCATTCGCACCGATCCCGTCACGTACTCGCTGGATTTTTCCATGTAGGCATCCATAGCCTCACGGAACGGCGTGAACCACTTGCCGGAGTAGACAATGTCTGCGTACCGGAGCGCCAACTGGTTCTTCATGCCCAGGGTGTCGAAGTCCAGGGTGATCATCTCCAACTCACGCAGCGCCTTGAACAGAATGGTCCCTCCGGGGGTCTCATAAACGCCCCGACTCTTCATGCCGACGAGTCGGGTCTCAACGAGATCCGTTCGGCCTACGCCGTTCTCTCCCCCGATCCGGTTCAACGTGGAGAGGAGGTCCAGCGGTTTTAGTCGCTCCCCGTTGACTGCCACCGGCGTGCCTCGCTCGAAATCAATGACGACCTCAGTCTCCTTGTCGGGCGCGTTCTGAGGCGATTGAGTCAGGCGGTACATGTCGGCCCGGGGGGAAGTCCAGGTATTCTCCAACTCGCCGCCTTCATGACTCATGTGCCAGATATTCCAGTCGCGGGAGTAGATGTTCTTCTCCGACACGTCCTTAAGTGAGATGTTATTCTTCCGCGCGTACTGGATAGCCTGCTCGCGGCTGTTGATCTCCCACAGGCGCCACGGCGCAATCACCTTGAGGTGAGGCGCCAGCGCCTTGTAGGTGAGTTCAAACCGGACTTGATCGTTTCCCTTGCCGGTACACCCGTGAGCCACCGCATCTGCGCCCTCCAGGAGGGCCACCTCAACCTGGTGTTTGGCTTGCAGCGGGCGGGCGATGGAGGTTCCCAGGAGGTATTTTCCCTCGTAGATCGCCCCGGCCCGAAGCATGGGGAAGAGGTAGTCGGTGACGAACTCCTCCCGGATGTCCCGCACGTAGAGCTTGCTGGCGCCGGCTGAGAGGGCCCG
>DAOWMR010000462.1 GCA_030642995.1 Spirochaetales bacterium | reverse complement strand
TTGCCCGCTCATAACAACGGTGGCGTTGGAAGTGCGGGGGATTCCCGTTTTCTGTCAAAGAATCTCGAGGCTGCCGGCATCGGTTGAGGTTAACGAATCGTCCCCAAAGCCGTCATTGGCTGTGGCACTAAAAGAGGAACGTCGTAACGGTCCACGGGGTGACGACGTTCAGGACCTGTTTGGCGCGAATATTGCTTATATTACGGATGAGAGGCACCCGCCTATTAATGATGGCTCTCCGGGACCGGGTGAGTCCTAGAAACGGGAGCGAAGAGAAGAAGGGAGGATCGAATGGTCACGGGCATTAGAATCGAAGAGTTGAAGGAGAAGATGGACAGGAAGGATACATTCGTTTTGGTGAACGCCGCAGATAACGTTTCGGTGTGCTCGATGGACGCCGTCAAGGGCACGTATTGCATACCAAAGAAGCAACTCCTTGGCCAGCTGGGAGTCTTGTTCTCCAAGTCCGTGCATTTCGTCATCTACTGCGTTACCGAGCAATGCGCTGAGGAAGCCGCGAAAGAGCTGAGCCAGCACGGCTACACCAATGTGGAGTTTGTGATGGGCACCTTGGTGGAATGGAAGGACAAGGGATATTCCACCGAGTCCTTATGGCCGGCCTATGATTGGCACGATTGATTTGACGGCTATCGCAACCCGGTCCCGGTGGCCGTTTCGTGAGTAGCAGCGATTTGCCCGGCCCCAAAAACACGGCCGGGGATCCGGCCAGTCTTCAACTTTTGAGAACTCACACCGAATCTGTGGCGACCGGTCGAGCAGATGATGGTGGACCGAGCGAACGATGCATGGAAGGAGAACCACATCGCTGCTCTCTACGACTTGATTTGAAGATCACAAGGAGGAACCATGGGTGTAATACCGGCACAGGATAGAATCGGACCGATCCGCAGGCTCGCGTGGGAGGCCATGCCGCAGGCGATGCAACGCACCGTCACTTCAGCCCCAGCGATTCCTCAGATCGCAGCCAGGGCCAAGGCGGCCGCCGCAGAGCACCCGGGATTTGTCCGCGGCGACCAGGGTCAGGTGGTCGACGTGATGCCGGATCGGGAGGTCTACTACGGTCCGTCCTCGGGGCTCCCCGAGCTCCGACGTCTCGTCGGGCGCTTCTGGACCCTCGCCTACGGGCTGCGCGGACGTGACGGCCTGCCCGAGGACGGGCTCGAGGCCGAGCACGTGGCGATTGTGTCCGGAGCGACCGAGGGCCTCGCAATCCTCATGCGGGTGCTGGCGCCCGATCGGGCCGTTGGCGTCCAGCGGTACTACTGGGGGAACTACCGCAACATCATCGCGCACGCGGGAGGCGAGGTTGTCACGCTCGACTTTTTCGCGCCCGACGGCAGCTTCGATCTGGCCGGCCTCACCGCCGCCATCGAGGCTGCGGACGTTCGCACGCTGTTGGTCAACTTTCCGGCAAACCCGACCGGCGACGTGCTGTCCGATGACGAGCTGGCGGCGCTCGCAGAACTCGCTCGGGAACAGGATCTCATCCTGGTCTCGGACGAGGTCTACAACTGGATCCGTTATGACGACACGCCGCGGACCTTGCTCACATTTGCGCCCGAACGCACGCTGGTCATCGGCGCCGCGTCCAAGGAGTACCTGATCCCGGGCGCCCGCACCGGCTACGTTCTGAGCGCCGACGCGACATTCAGCGGTGAATGGATGCCGCGCCTGATCCGGTCCACGTCGTCGTCACCCAACGTACTCGGCCAACGTCTGACGATCGAGATGCTGGAAAGCGACGTTGCCGATCTCGAGGCCGACCGTACACCGGCGATCCTCGGCGCCATCAGGGAGGAACTCCGTCGGCGCCGTGACGCCATGGTCGAGGCACTTCACTCGGAGGGCTTCGAGATCGTGTCCCGGCACGACGGCGTGCCCCGGGGGGGGATCTCACTGCTCGCACGCCTCCCCGATGGCGTGGAGGACGACGCCGCCTTCATCGACACCGCCATCGGCATGGGACGGTTCAGCGCCATTCCCGGCAGTGCCTTCGGGGCTCCCGGCTGCATCCGCTTCGGCTATGCGGGTATTCCACTTGACGGCATCAAACGGCTGGCAGAGGCCATTCCCGAAGTCCTCGCCGCGGTGAGCTGATTTTCGTGCGCGAATTCGTGCAAATCACCCATTTGTGAACAGGTTACTTGATGGAGAGACTGCCGGGTCGTATCATGACCAATCACAAGGAGGTCGTATGGCAGACCAACCCAAGGGATGTGCACGAGTGACCGGGGCCGTTCTGGGTGAGCCCTCGCCCGAGGTTCCGGATGCTCCAACAAACCGTGAACCGGCCAAGGAGGATTTTATGACAGCACGCGTCGGTCAAAAAGCGCCCGATTTCAACGCACCAGCCTATTTTGAAGGCAGTTTCACCAACGTCCAGCTCTCCGACTACTTCGGCAAGTGGATCTTGCTCTGCTTCTATCCCGGCGACTTCACCTTTGTGTGAGCTACCGAGGTGTCGGCGGTCGCCGACAAGTAT
>DAOWMR010000263.1 GCA_030642995.1 Spirochaetales bacterium | reverse complement strand
ACATTCCTCGACTATGTCGATCTGCCGGTACGCCAGTATCACACCTTTCACGACGAGGGCGACGGCGATATTGACCACGACTGGTTTCGGATCCTTATCAAGAACGGGGACTCGATAACGGTGGAAACCTAGTCTGCCGATAGCCAGTGGGAGAGCGACACCGCGATTGACTTCAATGATTCGCAGATGAACTATCTCGGGTCGAACCGCGACAAAGCGCCGCATGACGCCTACTCGAGATTGACCTACGTGAACAACACGGGCGTTGACCAGGTATTCCATTTCCTCCTGAAGCCGTACAACCAGTTCAATGTCGAGCACCACAGACACGGCGAGTACATCGTGGAATTCCGCAGGTGAGAAGGATCGAATCGATCGCGTTGTGGCCCTGGATCACCCCGTGTGAACTCGGGATCCTCGCTGAGTGACCCCCAGCTACATGCTGATCTCGCCGCCCTTCGAAACTCTGTTGAAGATAAGCAACGAAATCACGGTCAGGACCGCAAGTATGGTGGACAGTGCCGCGGCGATGCCGTAGTTGCCGCGAATGATCTGCGTGTAGATCTCAACGGTCAGCGTTTTGGTCCGGCCGACGTACAGGAGGATGGCCGTCGACAATTCGCTGATCATGGTGACCCAGCTCAGGATGCCCCCCGCGATGAGTCCCGCGGCCATCATCGGCACGGTGATTTTATAGAAAGTTTTCGTCTTCGAGCTTCCCAGGCTCATCGCCGCTTCCTCGATGTTCATCGGGATCTGCTGGAGGACCGCCACGCTCGATCGGATTGTGTACGGCAACCGCCGCAGGACCAACCCGATGATCATGATGAGCATGGTCCCGCTCAGGAGGATTGGTGGCTTGTTGAACGCAATCAACAGGGTGATGCCGATCACGGAACCGGGAATGATGTACGGAACCATGGATACCGTATCGACGATGTTGGTGAAGAAGTTCCGTCTACGGACCGTGATGTAGGCGATGAGTGCCGCAAAAATGACAATGACGACCAGCGATATCCCGGGAATGATCAGGGTGTTGGAAATAGCCCGTCCCACTTTGTTGAAAGCGTCAGCATAGCTCTGCAGCGAATACCCGGGTACGAAGACCGTTCCATTTACCTTCTTGAACGAGGTGTAGATGATGTACACCTGCGGCATGATTGAGAGGCCCACGAGCAGGTAGGTATAGAGGTGGATGACGATCCTCGTCAATCCCTTCGCTTCGATGGGTCGGATCTTGTTCAGCGAGCTCATGGTGAATCGTTTTCTCCGTGACAAATACCGCTGAATGATGAATATGAAAGTCGTAATAATGATTGCAATTATCGATATTGCCGCCGCGAAGCCGTCGTCCCCACCCAGTTCACTGATGAACTCCTCGAAGATGGTCACGGGGAATGTTCTGAAGCCTTCACCAATCAGCATGGGTGTCCCGAAATCGGCAAGGGACCTCATGAAAACCAGCAGCCCGCCCGCGAACAGGGTGGGTAGGATGAGTGGAACGATGATGATGAAGAACCGCCTCATGCCGGAGCAACCCAGGTTGTCGCTCGCCTCGAGGAGTGAGTTGTCTACGTTCTTCAAGGCTCCCGTCACGTAGAGGAATATCAGCGGATAGAGTTGCAGGGTGAGTACGATGAGTATCCCGGTGAAGCCATAAATGCTCGGGATGTTTATTCCAAGGGAGTCCCGGAAGAAGGTGGTAATCACGCCGCTTCTTCCGAGCAGGAGAATCCACGAATATGCACCGATAAACGGGGCCGACATGGATGACAGGATGATGAGAATCCTGACGAATGCCTTACCCCGGATCTTGTAGCGCGTGAAGATATATGCAAGCGGCGTGCCCAATCCGACGGTCAGTATCGTAACGCCGAAGGTTACCTTGAAACTGTTGAGCAAGGTGTTGAAGTAGTACCGCTTGCCGAAGAATCTCTGGAAGTAGGCCAGGGAGAATCTGCCGGTCGCCTTGTCTATCACAGCCTGACCGAGCAAATTCAGCAACGGGTAAACGAGGAACAGGCCATACGCGCCCAGGACAGCGATCGTCACCAGGCTCCAGACATCGCGCTTGCTCTTGATCGTCTGTTCAAGCTGCACGGATCAGATTCCGATTTCCGTCTTTGGAAAAGACATTGATCTTCTCAGCCTTGATGCTCAAATAGACGGTGTCGCCGGTCTTATAGCTGCTGTCCATGACGGACTCATGGATGATCTCGATTGTCTGCTTGTTCGGGAACTCAACAAGATAGTGGGTGTTCAACCCCAGGAAGATGTGGTCTGCTATCCTGCTCTTGATCCCCTCGGTCGTGTCCTTGGACATCTGGAAGTCTTCCGGCCTGATAGAGAGCACAACGGGGGAGTCGGACTCGCACGACAAGTTGTCCATCCCAAACTCGTACCCATCTATCGTTACCATCTTGTTTGCCGTACTGTACTCCGCATCAACCAGGTTCGTACGGCCGATGAAAGTTGCGACGAAGATGTTGGACGGACGGTGGTAGATCTCCGGTGGGGTGCCGACGTGCTGGATGATGCCGTCCTTCATGACCGCGATTCGATCCGAGATCGCCATTGCTTCTTCCTGGTCATGGGTCACATAGATTGTCGTGATCCCGACCTCCTTCTGGAGGTCGCGAATGACCTGACGCATCTCCAAGCGGAGCTTTGCATCCAGATTCGAGAGCGGCTCGTCCATCAGAAGTACATCCGGTTTAATGACGAGAGCCCGGGCCAAAGCAACGCGTTGCTGCTGGCCGCCGGACAGGAGTTCGGGCATTCTGTCCTTGAACTCAAGCATCTTCATGAGATCAAGAAACTCGTTGGTGGAAGCTTCTATCTCTGCTTTTGGGAGCTTTCGATTCTTCAGCCCGAACTCTACGTTCTGCCGAACGGTGTAATGCGGGAATATGGCATAGTTCTGAAAAACCATACCGATATTCCGCTTGCTGACGTCCATGTCGTTGATACGACGGTCGTCAAAGTAGAAGTCGCCGCCTTCAATCGTGTTGAAGCCGGCAATCATTCGCAACAGGGTCGTCTTGCCGCAACCCGACGGTCCGAGTAGGGTGAAAAACTCCCTGTCACGAATATCAATGGACAAGTCCGGAATAATCGTGTTTTCTCCGTACTTCTTTACCGCATTCCTGATTGAAATGCTGACACTCATATTCCGGACCTATTTCACTTGGCCCTAGAGATCCACAAAGATATCTTTGAACTGGTCCTGCAGGGCCTGCTTGTTCTGGTACACGTACTCCATGTCTTCCGCAATGATGTTGATTTCACTGATATTGGTCATGTAGTCAGGAGTAGCGACGTCTGCCATCACCGGCCTGTTGGTAACGGTTGTGCCGTAGGCATTCTGGATCTCCGCAGAGGTAATGAAGTCGATGAAACGCTTGGCGTTCACCATATTCGTTGCGCCCTTCACGACACCTGATCCAGCTGGGAGGTAGACAACGCCCTCTTCCATGTAGATCACCTTCACATCGGCTCCGTCTCTGACGAGTTGCACGCTCGGGTCTTCATAGGAAAGTCCCACCGTGTACTCGCCGTCCCGTACGCCCTTCCACACGGAGCTGGAACTGCCGATGACAATGGTGTTGGAAAACAGTGCTTCCACAAATTCCCAGGCCGCTTCGTCCTGGTAGTCACCATCACCCATTGCATTCAACATGTTGGTCAGGTGCGCGTAGGCACTGGAGGAAGCCGTGGGGTTGGCGGAAACGATCTTGCCCGCCAACGCAGGATTCAGGAGATCTTGATATCCGTTAATCTCAATGTTGCCAATCAGGGTCTTGTTGACGAGAATGACGCTCCCGTCCAACACGTACGGCGTGATAAACCCTGTTGTGTTCTGATAGATATCGATAATGTTGCCGTTGTTCACCGAGGTGTACGGCTCAAAGAGGTCTTCGTTGATCATGTAGGTTGCGAAAGCGCCCCCGAATGCCACATCCGCATACGGATTGTTTGCCTCTCCCTGCAATCTCTTGAACACCTCACCGGTGCCGGCGGAAATGACTTCCACCTCAACGCCGTACATCGCCTCAAACGCGGGGATGGTGGCATTGAGCAGTCCATCGCTATTCGGCGAGTAGACTACCAGTCTGTCGGTTGCCACATCGGCGCCCGACTCTTCCTGCGTGGGGGTGGCGAACGCGAATGTCGCCACAACCAGGGCAATCAGTAGAACGAACAGTTTTCTCATCTCAGTCTCCTTTTCTGACCTTTTCGGTCGGTCTGCCATTATTGTTGCTTTTCATGTATTGATCAATCTTTTTCGGTCGGAAACCGACTATTCCGCGGTGGTCTCGGGGAATTGGGTAGCCTTCCGCTCAGCAATCGTCGCGGCGTGGCCATAGAAACCCATCTTCAGGTACATGTCAAACAGCATGTCGTAGATCACCGTGTCTTCCGGGAGGGCGGCTATCCGTTCAAGGTAGATTTCCTCGGCCGCGATGAACTGGCCAAAATCCTCGTAGACGATGGCCTTCATGAGGGCGGTTGTACCCTCAGGCAACCCTTCCTGCACAACTGCATCCAGAAGAACCGACATCTCGGCGAGATCGGATTCAGAGGCGAAGTCATTGAACATCTCTTCGTCATCTACCGAGGCCCTGAGTGCTCCGACGCCGCCGGCCTGTGCGCTCGCATACTCCGAATCGGCGAACTTCCCGGTGATGCTCCGCCAGAACCGGCTCAGGAACCCGCCGCCATCCTGGGCACTTGCATCCTTGTCCCGCACCTGGAGCCGGCTGTTT
>DAOWMR010000190.1 GCA_030642995.1 Spirochaetales bacterium | reverse complement strand
GGTTGAAACGGGTTGCGACCTCCTTCGCCGAGTCTCAAGGCTCGGGACTCTTTGCGCTTGCGGCGACGCGACCGGATATGCCGCCCGCCCCGGTCTTTTCATTCTGGCGGGATTTTTCCTCTCGCTATCTGACCCGGCTCTGTCGCACGCCCGAGTGTACCGGTGGACTGTTTGAACCGACCGAGCCGCCCGGTGAATCGGATCTCTTTTCATGGCTGCTCTCCGCGCCGCCGATGCAGGGGGGAGAATACCTGAACGCCGAAGTTCTACGTGACCTCTGGGGTGATGTGGACTCGTGGGTGCGGCGGGAGATCGCGGCATCTGAAGCAGGTCTCGGTGGCTGGCTGAAGAAGCACGCTCCCATCTGGCAACAGGTCGGAAGGGTCTGTTTTCACCTTGCGGAGAACAAGAGAGATGCAGAATTTCCGTTTGCTTTTCTCGCCACGTATGCCCCGCGGCTGTCAAAACAAGGACAGGTGCAGTATCAGCCGCTGGGAAAGGCGCTTCAGGAATACGCGGGCGAAGGCAGCAGACGGGCGCTGATCAATCTGCTCTCGCCGGTGCAGCGAGCATCCGAGAAGGTCGAGTTCGTCAAGGAGTTGGTCGATTCAGGAGACATCTATCATCCTTTGCCGTGGACGCCCTCGGAAGCCTACCTCTTGCTCCAGAGCGTGCCCCTGCTGGAGGAAAGCGGCCTTCTGGTTCGGCTTCCGGACTGGTGGCGAAAACGTCCGCGGCCCCGCGTGGCGGTGACGATCGGAGAAACGAAGCAGAGTCACTTTGGCGCCGACGCGATACTGGACTTCAGCGTCAGTCTCGCTCTGGGAGACGAGGAACTGACGGAGGAGGAACGCCGGCGGATCATGGCAGCCGAGGATGGCCTAGTCTACGTCAAAGGCAGTGGATTGAGGTGGACTCGGAGAAGCTATCCATGGCACTCGAGCACTGGAAACGCGTTGAGGCGGAAGCCGCCGAAGGAGGAATATCCTTCATAGCAGGCATGCGGCTCCTCGCGGGGGCTCCGGCGGACCTGAGCGACGACGGATCTGTCGGGAGTGACGAGCGCGAGTGGTCCTTCGTTGGAGCGGGAACGTGGCTCTCCGATGTGCTGTCCAACCTCCGCGATCCCGAAGGACTGGCGCCGGGTGCAATCCGCGGTGACTTCCGGGGGACCCTTCGGCCCTATCAGGAGATTGGGCGGAACTGGCTCTGGTTCCTGTCCAACCTCGGGCTCGGCGCGTGCCTTGCCGACGACATGGGGCTGGGGAAGACCATTCAGGTACTCGCTCTTCTCCTGGCCCTGAAGGAGCATGATCCCTCCGGCAATGCGTCGCTCCTGGTGCTTCCCGCGACGCTCCTCGCCAACTGGAAAGCCGAGATCGCGCATTTCGCTCCGACCCTTGAAGCTTGTTTCGTTCATCCGTCGGAGAGTGATAGAAGCACGCTGGCCGCCATGGCCGAGGATCCGGTGAAGGTAGCTGCCGGCGCAGACATTGTGTTGACCACCTACGGAATGCTCTCGCGACAGGCCTGGCTACGCGACGTCCGGTGGCGGCTTGTCATTCTGGATGAAGCCCAGGCCATCAAGAACCCTTCTACCCGCCAAACAAAATCGGTCAAACAGCTCGATGCCGATGCCAGGATTGCGCTCACCGGTACCCCCATAGAGAACCGGCTCTCAGATCTCTGGTCGCTCTTCGATTTTCTCTCCCCGGGTCTACTCGGTTCGGCGGCGAAGTTCAAGGAATTCATTAAAGGCATGGAGGCCCGGGAACAGGATCGCTACGCCCCGTTGAGAACCCTGGTGCGTCCGTACATTCTCAGGCGACTGAAGACCGACAAGAGCATCATCGCCGATTTGCCGGACAAGACTGAGGTGAAGGCGTTCTGCGGGCTTTCAAAGAAACAGGCTACGGTGTACGCGAGATCGGTGGACGAATTGGCCACGGCGATCCGCGTGCTGGACGGGATGAAACGGCGGGGGCTGGTGCTGGCCTACCTGATGAGGTTCAAACAGATATGCAATCACCCGAGCCAGTTGCTTGGAGATGGAGGATACGAACCGGCCGAAAGCGGCAAGTTCCATCGGCTGAAGGAAATCTGTGAGGAAATCGCATCACGGCAGGAGAAGGTCCTGGTATTCACCCAGTTCCGCGAGATGACCGAGCCCATCGCTTCCTTTCTCGGAGAACTGTTCGGCCGCGAGGGCCTCGTGCTGCACGGGGGAACCGCGGTGAAGAAACGCAAGGCGCTGATAGATCTCTTCCAGCAGGAAGACGGTCCGCCTTTTTTTGTACTTTCTCTCAAGGCCGGGGGTACGGGACTCAACCTGACGGCCGCTTCGCACGTGATTCATTTTGATCGATGGTGGAATCCGGCCGTGGAGAACCAGGCGACCGACCGAGCGTTCCGCATCGGCCAGCATCGCAACGTGGTGGTCCACAAATTCATCTGCCGGGGAACCATCGAGGAGAAGATTGACGCCCTTATCGACGAGAAAACGAATCTGGCCGACGACCTTCTGACAGCCGGCGCCGAGGCGATGTTGACCGAAATGAGCGACGACGAGTTGCTCAAGATAGTAGCGCTCGATATCGATCAAACAGAACTGTAGGAGACACATGATGAGTTGGCACGGCTATCGACCCTATGTGCCTGTGGCGACACGCCGCGCGCAAGCGCGGAAGAAGATGGAGAAGCTCAGGAAGAAGGGCCGGGATATCAAGCCCGTTCAGATCGAGGGAAGGAAGATCGCGCGGACTTTCTGGGGGCAGGCCTGGTGCGATCATCTCGAATCGTTCAGCGACTTCGAGAATCGCCTTCCGAGGGGCCGTACCTACGTCCGTAACGGCTCGGTATGTCACCTCGGCATTGCTGCAGGTGAAGTGGAAGCCATGGTAAGCGGCTCAACGCTCTACACCGTGAACATCGGGGTAGAGCCATTGTCGAAGAAGAAATGGGAGCGCCTGAAGACCCGTTGCGCGGGAAAGATCGGCTCGCTCCTGGAACTGCTGCAGGGCAAGCTCTCCGAAAACGTCATGTCCGTCGTGACGGACCGCAGGAACGGTCTGTTCCCCCTGCCCGGTGAAATCACCTTCAGGTGCAGCTGCCCCGACTGGGCGGTCATGTGTAAGCACGTCGCGGCGGTTCTGTACGGTGTCGGCGCACGCCTTGACCAAAGCCCGGAGCTCCTCTTTCTTCTCCGGGGAGTGAACCAGGACGAGCTTGTCCGCGTTGGGGTTGATGCGGCCGCATCGGCCGAGACACAAAGCACTCGTCGACGCATCGCTGCCGACGCGGTGGGCGATGTGTTCGGCATCGAGATGGCTGACACCGTCGCACCAGAAACATCACCGGCACTCCCGGGCGGGACCGCTGTAACCGGGAAGACCGTCATCCGCTTGCGAACGAAGTTCGGCATCTCCCGAAGCGATTTTGCAGCGCTTCTCGGGGTCAGCACGACATCGGTTGCGAAATGGGAAAAGCACCCTGGACAGCTCCATCTTCAAACGCGGACGCTGGAAGCCGTTGTCGCCGCGAAGAAACTGACCAAGAAGGAAGTAAGGCGAAAGCTGGATGGTACATGACGGCCCAATCACCCGATTGACGTGTAGGTGCTCGTATCGATAGCAATCTCTATCGTCATATGTCCAGATCTATCGTGTCCTGGTCCGCAAGAGCCTGCTCGAATGCTTCGTCTTTCTTCCACGTTCCAATCAGGTCGTCGAGATCACCGTACTCCACAACGTTTTCGGTGATCCCCAACCCTCGCCGAAGAGCGTCGATTGCGGCTTCATTGAGACTCGTACCCCGTCGCCTGGCCCGTTCGCGCAATTCCTGGTCAAGAGCATCGGGGATATTCCGGATCGTATACTGAGGCATGGGCTTCACCTCTTGCATGTAGTGTAGGCGCTTCCTGCAGGCACATCAATGTGCGGGAGGCTCAGGGCGTTGATCAATTTCCAGGCAAGTGATCAGGATCAGCCGCGTCCGGGGCAAACGTCTTGAAGCTCCAGTAGATCAGATTCAGGAAGGTGCCGAAAAGCAATGTGAATCCCCAGGTCTCGCAGTTTGCGAACGGGTCCGCCACCCTGACAAATACGTCGGACAGGACGCGGCCCAGGTCACCCACCAGATCCCAGCTGTTCCAACGCAAAAACCTTCCCAGATAGATTCCAAAACACGCAAGGTAGACGAGTCCCACCGACACGACTCCGGACCAAAATCTGGAAAGCTTCTTGAGGAATCGTGTTTCCAGCAAGTGGAGGCTCACGAATCCGTAGAGCATGCCGGCGAATCCGAAGCTGAGCAGGAGCATCATGTCGAACCAGAGAGGCGCACTCCTGTCATCCTGCAGATGCACGAGGTCGGTGAGAATGTATGGAGCGTTTGGAAAGAAAATGATCCAGCAGACCAGCAGAAGTGAGAGAACCCATCTGTTTTGGATCTGCCGAACTCTCACCAGGGTTGCAATTGACCATGGGATGAAGGCGAGAAACAGGTTCCACCAGAGAAACAGGAACATCGAGCTCCCCGTGACAGAGACCCGGACAACCGTAAGTAAGATCGAGAATACGGAAAGGAAGAAGAGCACCCAGGTGGAACGGATTGAAAAGACATCTCGCACATACTTGAACATGATCCTCTCCAGATACCGGTATTTCAGCACGCCATGATGGCATGATCAAGACACCTCGATTCGAGCCGCCCCCAGCAATGCCTCGACGCTTTGGGTTAAGATGTCAACGACATGACCGTATGTGTAACCATTCCCACGTACAATAGAGTATCCCTCCTGTCACGTGCCGTTGAATCCGTGATGAGTCAATCCCATACGGATTGGCTTCTCTGGGTGGTTGATGACGGCAGCAACGATAGGACGGCCGAACTGCTGGATACCTATACCGACAGCAGAATCAACACCCTGCGCATTCCACACCAGGGGGTGAGTTCCGCCAGGAATGCAGGTGTGAGAGCGAGCCGAGGTAGGGGAGATCTTCTTGCCTTTCTCGACTCTGACGATGAGTGGCTCCCTCTGAAACTGGAGCGGCAGCTTGAGTACTGGAACGAAAACCCGCATGTGAGTCTGGTCTATTCTTCAGAGATTTGGATACGAGACGGACGGCGCGTCAATCCACCGAAGCAGTACCGTGGTATGGCCGGCAGGGTCCTGATTCCTTCAATCCGCGCTTGTGTCATCAGTCCGTCCACCGCAATGATGAAGAGAGAGACTTTTGAAGAACTGGGAGGCTTCGACGAGTCGTATCCTGTCTGTGAGGATTATGATCTGTGGCTCAGGCTGTGCAGCAGGCACGAGGTGGGCTGGATTCCCGAACCCCTGGTGATTCGGCACGGCGGCCGGCCCGATCAGTTGTCCGGGAGTACTTCGGCAATGGACTACTGGCGAGTCAAGGCCATGGCCCATCTCCGCCAGACGACCTCGCTTTCAGCCGACGAACAGGCGGTCCTGGAGGAAGAGATCGTTCGGCGGGGTCGGGTGTTGCTCAAAGGTTACCGGTCCCGCGGAAACCGTAGCAGCTTCGATGAAGTCTTGTCTCTGATTCAAACGGTTGCCCCTGCCTTCCGGATGCTCCCCACTGCCGGAAACGGGGCAGGTGATCGTCGAGGCCACACCGGTACCAACCGATAGGTAAACGTGCGCGCTCGTATCATCCTGGTTTTCAAGGTTCTTTCTGTTGGCGCCTTCCTTGGGGTCACGATTCTCTCAGTATTGCCGACACCTCGGGTGGATGGCCTGGAATCAGACAAGCTCAATCATCTCATCGCGTACACGGTGCTCACCTTATTGCTGGTGCTCTCGTTCTCGGGAGATCGAAGGCTGCCGCGAGGTCTTTGGATCGCCCTGTTGTCCCTGCTCCTCTACGGCGCCTTGATAGAAGTGGTCCAACACTACATAGGTCGTCAATTCGATCTCATGGACATGGTCGCGAATGCCGTGGGTGTGTTGCTGGGGGCGGG
>DAOWMR010000209.1 GCA_030642995.1 Spirochaetales bacterium | reverse complement strand
TGATCTGGAAGTTCTTCGTCCTCGGGCTCTTTCTCGTCTTCCACGAAGAGGGAGTCAATCTGCAAGCGTTCCTGTTCCAACTTGCTGAGCTCATCTTCGATGGAACTCTGCTGAAAGGGATTGCGAGTCTTCTTGAGTTTACCCTCTAGTGACTCCATGGACTTACGAATTTGCTTTCGACGTCCCCCGGAATCCTCCCGATAGTCTTCCATCCCGAACGTAGTATAGCAGCACCTGATCGAGTGCGCCTACTCGCCGGCACTTTCCTCCAGATGTTGCTGCAGGATCTCCACCAACTGCCTGATGGTCTCGCGCGGAAGTTCAGAGAGGCGATCTTCGAGCTCATCCGCGAGTCCGAGCAGCTCCTGATTGCTGTTTTCGATCTTGGCAATCACATCGGCCAGAGCAACGAGTTCGTCCGAGACAGCTCGTTGAGCATTCAATTCGTCCTGAAGTCGAGCGATCTCCGCTTCATACTCCATACGAACGGCGTTCTCGCTCGTTGCTATCTGCGCCTCAACGTAGCCGGGCGTGGCAATGAACCAGAGCGGCTCGGTTGTCGCGCAACCAGCAAACAGCACCAATACGAAAAGGCCAAGAGCAACCCGCTGCTTTCTCAACATGAGTACTCTCATAGTGACCTCCCTGTGCATTCTAATCCGCAGTGGGCGCCGCGTCGATCATTGCTCCTTCCGACCGTGTCCTGCTTACCGGTTGGGTCCGAGACGGCCACGTTCAATTTCACGGGCCGTCCGGACGTCTATCCCGGCAAGGGAGGTGATAACCGATCCGTCGGGGATGACGTGATCGCTTCGGATGTAGCTGGAGAGCCCGACGGTGCACCGAGCCCCGATCCTGACGCCCGGTGAGATATAGCTGTTGGTGCCGATCAGAGAACCTTTGCCGATGTGAATTGGCTTCAGTATGAGGTGATTGTTCTCAAACAGGTGGCAGGAGACGTCCGTACCTCCACCGATGATGACATCGTCTTCGATGGTGAGCAGGTAGGCGTCGTTGAGTATGAAGGTGTTGAGCTTCACGTTCCTGCCCATGCGACACCCGACGATTCTGAAGTACATGTTTATGGCAAATGTCACCAGGATCAACGGCAGGATGGTTCGGATTGATATCGTGTAGATCCCGCTGTAAATGAGCCAGCGGATTGTCGTCAGCGAAACTGCCGGGTATCGCCCCGGTTTGATACCGAGCGAAAGGAGCCGGACCATTCCTGCCTGGACAATCGATCCAAAGAAGACGTACAGATACAATGCGCCCGCCAGAACGATAGAGACCTGCACAGCAGCTACGGGTGCGGCCGCCCGGCCGGATACCACGGGGCCGATGAGTCCCGGAAGCACAGTAAACAGGAGCCACACCGACGGAGCAATGCTGATCGCGATGACCGCCGTGTAGATGCAGTACACAAGTGCGGTAAGAACAATCTCAACGACTTTCGACTGTACGATCCGATCAAGAGAACTCATGGATGGCACCAGCGCATAAGCCTACGCGCGGCCGGTGTCATGGTCAAGCAAAGCAATTCCGATCACACAAAGCATTGCGTCATAACCGTTCTTGTAGTACGCTGACAATGGTCGGCCGGTAGCCGACTGAGACTAAAACCGTCTGGGAGGTTCCAATGATCCCCGCGACCCTACCAAAGCTCCTGAAGCAGATCAGCGAAGAGTATCCAACCACAGCTGCACAGTACCTGAAGAATGCAGATGGTACTTTCTCTCCTCGCACATTCAAGGAATTGTTCGGTGAAGTACAGAAGTACGCAGCCGGCCTCAAGGAAATTGGCATTGGCCGAGGAGATCACGTCGGCTTGATCTCGGAGAATCGGCCCGAGTGGTTGATCACCGACTTCGCGGTGCTGTCAATCGGCGCGGTGGATGTTCCGCGCGGGAACGACACCATGGCTCACGAATTGGGTTTCATACTTGGATTTTCCGGGTGCGTGACGGTCGTTGTGGAGAACGCAGACCAGCTGATCAAGATCCTCACCGTTCGGGACAAGATCTCATCGCTCAAGCAGTTCGTTGTACTGGATCCGGCATTCGATCCAGAAGCGCTGAAGGCGAAGACGGATCTTCAAGGACTCAAGGTGCACACCTACGCCGAGGTTGTCGCTTCCGGAACGAAGGCTCTAGAAAAGGCGCCGGACAGCATTCTCAAGGAGATCGAACCCGGTGACGAACAGGACATCGCCACGATTATCTTCACGTCCGGGACAACCGGCGAACCAAAAGGCGTCATGCTGACCCACAAAAACTTCCTGTACCAGGTCGGCTGCGTTCCGGAGCGCATCAGCGTTACTCCGGGGGACATTTGGCTGAGCGTGCTCCCTGTCTGGCATTCGTTTGAGCGGTCCCTGCAGTACATCGCAATTGGTAACGCATCAGCACTGGCATACTCAAAACCGATCGGGCAGATCATGCTCCCGGACTTCGCTACCGTCCGACCCCAATGGATGGCATCGGTGCCGCGTATCTGGGAGGCGGTGCGTGCCGGCGTCTATCGCAAGGTCAAGAACGAGGGGGGCATCAAACTCGCTCTGTTCAGCTTCTTCGTGTCGGTCGGAAAGACGCACACCAAGCTCACCAATCTTCTTCGCGGGCTTGTCCCGGACTTCAAAAAGAGATCACGATTACTCGATGCGATTCTGGCATTCATCCCGTGGCTGCTCTTGTGGCCGTTTCGGCTGCTCGGAAACGTGCTGGTATTTGGAAAGATCAAGGCCCTGCTCGGTGGACGGTTCATTGCGGGTATCTCCGGAGGCGGTGCGTTGCCGCCGGCGGTTGACACGTTCTTCGGTGCTGCGGGCGTCCTGCTGCTCGAAGGGTACGGTCTCACGGAGACTGCCCCGGTCCTCGCCGTGCGTCATCAGAACGGCGCAGTACCTGGTACGGTCGGCCTGCTCCTTGACGGGACCGATTGCAGGATTGTCGCGGAAGACGGGACGGTTCTTCCTGCGGGTGAACAGGGGGTCATCTACGTGCGTGGGCCGCAGGTCATGCGCGGGTATTACAACCGACCGGAACTCACCGCAGAGGTGCTCGACAAAGACGGATGGTTCAATACCGGTGACCTTGGAATGCTGACCCACCGTGGCGAGCTGAAGCTCACCGGCCGAGCCAAGGACACGATTGTGCTTCTCGGTGGTGAGAACATTGAGCCACTGCCAATTGAGCAGAAGATCACCGAGAGCGACTTCATCGACACTGCGGTCGTGGTTGGTCAGGATCAGAAGTATCTGGGCGCGCTCATCGTTCCGAACCAGGAAGCGATGGAGCGGTATGCGGACGAGAACCACGTACCGTACGACGAATGGGGCGATCTCTGCTGTACCGACGCGTCCCTTGAACTGTATCAGACCGAGGTCAACAACCTGGTGAACGCGAAGAACGGTTTCCGGGGCTTTGAGCGAATCTTCAGGATTGCCGTGACCCGGGAACCCTTTGAGGTTGGCAAGGAGCTGTCGGCCAAGCAGGAAGTGAAACGGCACGTCATTGCCGACCTGTACAAGGACAGTATCAGCGCACTGTTCGATTAACGGTTAATCGACACGTGGTGAGGGCGGCGCAATCTCCGCGCCGCCCCATTCAGGCCGCCGGCCTACTCCCAGCTGTTCTCCCGAACGATGATCTCGTAGTCCAGCCGCTGTTTTGGCTGTGCCTTGGGGTCTGCTGGATAGCCGATAGGCATGAGTTCTATCACCTCCATGTCCTCCGGAATGCCGAGGATCTTGCGGACCTTGACGGGGTCAAAGGCCCCAATCCAGCAGGTGCCGAGGCCCACTGCGGCTGCGGCCAGCGACAGATGGTCAAGGGCAATCGCCACATCCAGGAGATAGCTGGGGTGCCCGCACGCTCTTCCGGGTTCGTATTGCTTCGTCTACAGTCATGGGGCTATCTTACGTTCCACACGCCGGGATCTGCAAGCGGGCATCGGCCGACAAAAAAAAGCAGCAAATTGGGCCGGAGTACCCGATACTGAATAGAGAAACTGGATATTTCAACGGCGTGGCGGTATTCTCGTGTTGCGTGCGCGGAAGACACAGGGAGGTTGGCTCATGAAACTTGGATCAGGACGGATCGTCCTCGTATTGTTGATACTCCTCGCGGCGGCGATGCCGGTGTTGGGGCAGAATTTTTTTATTGGGCCTGGTGACAAGTACAACTACATCGGACCGAGTATTATCCCAGTGACTGACACCGGTATTGCCGATGTTGGGGTCTTGAAGCTGGAGTTTGATAACACGGGCGCCCCTGGCTACATCGGGGAAATCGTTGTCACCCTCGGCGGATTGGATAGCCTCGGCATGGCCGTCGCCGACATCGGAACACTTCAGGTTTACCTCACAAACAGAACTGACAATGCAGCCTGGCCCATCGGCGCGCCACCGACAGCTGCGGAGATTCCCGTAGCTTTGATAACACGTGGATCTCCGACCGCCGACGACATAACGCTCCAAATCACCGACGCCGCAGCGCTGGTCCCGGTTGCCACAAGGAATATCATATATGTCTCCATCGACTACCCGGCTGGCGTTAGCACACCGGCCGTGGTGGAATACTCTGTTAACAGAGTCAGGTACGGTACGACCGCGGGTTCAACGACGAACACCTTCTCGCCCGGCGCGCCGGTCGGCAGCGACCGCACAACGAGCGATATCAATACCTACGAGGTCACGTTCGACGCTTCCGGCGTTGTCCAGCCGCCCGCCCAGGTTGAGGAGGGTACCTCAGATGTTCAGGTCTTGCAGATTGACCTCGGGGGTGCCGGAGACGAGGCGGTCGACAAGGAACTGGAGAGCGTAACCTTCCAATACAACACCGGCACTGCGGACACTGCGGACATTACCACTGGGAATGTCCGGCTGCATCTTGACGGGGGCAGCGACGGGATCTATCTCGATCCGGTCACGGATCCTCAGGTGGGATCCGCCACCGTTTCCGGCTCAACGGTTACCGTTACCACCACCCCTGTTGACGATCCGAACAATGTGTTCTCCGACGCCACCGTCTCGTATCTTCTTGTTGTCAATGTTGCGGACCGTGCGGGGGTTGGCGTCGGCAATGTCGTGGAGTTCGACATTGCCAATCCGCAGACGGACATCGCTTTCCGGGACGAAATCGATGAAACCGTGCCGACCACCGGCACGATAGGTGAGTATGATCAGGCCGGATACATCTTGGCGACATCGGTCACCATCACCAACAATACGTTCGAGATTCTCGAGAAGACCGTCATAGACACGATTCCGCCGGAAGTAACGACGACAAGCCCGGCCGATCTTTTCGGCAACGTTTCACGTGACGTGGTGATCCAGGTGAACTTCAGCGAGGCGATGGCCACAATCGTGCCGGCGGACGTTACGATCGTGGGAAGCACCTCCGGAGCATACAACCTGAGCACGGACGGTGTCTTTGACTTTGCTACCACCGCCTTCAGCTTTGACCTGACGGGTCAATACGACTACAGCGAGACAATCACGGTCACCGTGGACGGGGCGGTTGAGGACACGTATGTGGCAGACCCCAACTTCCTCTGGGAGTGGCCTTCGATCGACGGGGATCCACTCGATCCACTCGATCCACTCGAAGACTATTCGTTCTCCTTCACGATTGAGGATCCAGTCCCGCCGACGGTAATC
>DAOWMR010000458.1 GCA_030642995.1 Spirochaetales bacterium | reverse complement strand
GTTTGGCGGGGCAATTCGGTTTCCACAAGGGGAATATATGCGTGATTTGAGATGGAGTATGATTGTACGATCCTTGGTCCTCACTGTTGTCCTGTCGCTTGCCCTCGGGGGGTGAACCTTCTTCAATCTGCTCGGCGGGGTGCCCTTCAACAAGATTATTGAGGGTGAGATCGATTTCAGAGATGATCACAGCCCTGACAGTAACGACTTGATCTTCTATTGGGACTGGTACCAGATCAGACTGGACCGATCAAAGACCTATTCGCTCGAGCTTTGGACAGACCCGGATGTTCCGATTCACTTTGAATGTGATCAGCTTGGTCAGGACCTGGGCGCGTGGGACGACGGCGACGGGACATGGGACGGCCACTTGCTCTATGAGTTCCCATCGGATTTGAGCAAGGTGGGATTCGACTTCTACCTGCGGGCAGACTACGTGAACGAGCCAAGCTGGTACGAGTTCCGTATTAACGAAGAATAGTTACTCGAGACTTCGCCGGTATTGGTGGACAGTAATCATCCGGGGACAAGCACAAGCTTGCGTATCTGAGAGACAACGGGTAGTCCCACCCCGCTCGTCACCCTATACTTCCTGTGATGGAATCCAACGCCCTCTCGGAGATCCGCAAGTGGATTGACGACAATCAGCTCACCCTCCTGGTGTTCACCACGCCCGACTGTGGTGTTTGTAATGCGCTCAAGCCGAAAATCGAACTGTTGGCCACAGAGCACGAGTTGTTTCAGGTGCGATACGTGGACCTGGAGGCCACTCCGGAGATTGCGGGGCAGTACGGGGTATTTGCAGTACCGGTGTATATCCTGTCGGTTCAAGGCAGAGAGGCCGTTCGGCATGCACGAAATTGAGGATGCAGTGGTACGGTACAGTTCCCTGCTTCAGGACAATTGACACCCAGAGACGAGATTCTGTCGATGCTGCGGCACGGGGTTGGCGAGGCCGGAAGACCCGCCCTGGCGCTAGCCCCAATGGCGACCATCACACATGCGGGGTTTCGCACACTCGTCCATGAATATGGAGGATGCGATCTCTACTTCACCGAAATGATCAGCGCCGAGGCGCTCATTGGCGGAACACCGTTTGAGGATCACTACCGATCACTTGCGCCGGTCCCCGCGCGGATGATCTATCAGGTAATAGGCTATACCCATGACGCAATCGTAGAGGCGGCGTCCCGACTGGCCCGGGAGCCGTGTGCCGGGATTGACGTCAATATGGGCTGTTCAGCGCCCCAGCTCGTGCGGAAGGGCGCCGGCATAGCCTGGATGTACACCCCGAATGCAACGGCCAGACTCATTGGAGAGCTCCGGAAGATAGTTCCGGACAGAACGCTCTCAGTGAAACTCAGACTCGGCCGAAAAGACGACCCGGACGCCCTCCTTGCCCTCGCCCTTCGTCTCCAGGAGGCGGGTGTGGATTTCATCACCCTCCATCCAAAGCGACAGAAAGAGGGGAGCGCTCGAGTTGCCCGGTGGGGGTACGTCGATCTGCTGAAACGGGAGCTGACCATCCCGATAGTTGGAAACGGCGGAATCATGGATTGGGCGAGTTATCTGAGCCGGAGGGGGACACAGGACAACCCGCGGGCGGACGCGCTCATGATCGGGCGGGGTGCAGTCCGTGCGCCCTGGCTTTTTGCCTACCTCCGCAGTCGAGAGGCGGGCAGGCAGGAGATGGAGATCGATCTCTCTCAAGTCATCACCCGGTTCCTCTCCCTGCTTGAAGAACACCAGCCGCGGCAGTTCTGGCCCAGCCGGGCACGGAGGGTCTACCCCTACTTTTTCAGCAATGTGCCGTTCGGTCACTCACTCGGCGCACGGCTGGCCGACACACGCGACTACGATGACGGCAGACGTTTGATTTCCGAATACTTCGACGCCCATCCCCAGCGGCGGCGGCACGTGGAGCGGAACTAACCTGGACCGATCCCGGCCGGCTGGTCTTCCAGCGGCAAGATACTGACGTAGCCATCCTCCCCGTACCGCTTCAGCCGGGGATCAGCAGTAGCAAGCCGGCCGCCGATGAGGCGGGTGGCGGCGACAATCAGCCGGTCGGCAGCGTCTCCGGGGAACTCGCCCGGCAGACGCGCGCCTTCAGCAGCAATAGCAATATCAATATCGATGATTTGCAGGCCGGGCGTCTCCAGGGCTTCCTGCAACCAGGTTGCGACTGGAACCACCAGTCGAACCCGGCCGGCAGACGCGAGGAGCGCCACCTCCGCAATCGAAATGGAGCAGACGTAGAGGCTGCCGGCACCGCTTGCAGATTCGGCCTCGGTCACGAATAAGCTCCCACCGAGGCTCTCTTCACCGTTCAGGAGCCAGATCCAGCTGTGGGTGTCAAGAATGAGTGGTTTATCGGTTAGGCCCGGCATTTCTCCGCCACGCGTCTGGCAGCGGACCGACCAGGTCGGAGGCGGACTCTATGCGTCCCCGCAGACGACCAAAGACCGGCCGGGGCTTCTGTCGATCCACTGCGACAAGTTGCGCCACCGGCCGGCCATGCTTGGTGAT
>DAOWMR010000510.1 GCA_030642995.1 Spirochaetales bacterium | reverse complement strand
TCCGCCTTCCGGAGTTGGTGAAGCTTGACCTCGTTGACCATCCACCGGGTGGCCCAGTGGTAGTAGCGGGCCGACCGACGTCCGGTGACAATCAGATCACGATCGGTCCTGGCCTCCCAGGGTTGAGTCGTGTGGATGCGGTCAACCACCTGTGCGTGGTATTCGGTGCCGGTGATCGGGTAGGCGACCGTGGTCAGAAAGATGTCCGGGTCGCAGATCTTGAGGTGTTCGACGGTCGCTTCGAGATCGCGCTCGGTCTCGCCCTCAAAGCCTAACATGATGAACATACCGACCTCGATGCCGTGGGCTTTGAGCATGGCGCTCTTGGCCTGGACGTCCTCGACCAGGGTCAAACGTTTCATCGCATCCAGGATCGGCTGAGAACCGCTCTCCGATCCTATCCACAAACGGCGGCAGCCCATGGCAGCCAGGGCGTCGATTACCTCTTCGGTCAGCCGGTCCGCACGGGAGATGCACTCGAAAAGGAGGTGGAGGTTGCGGCGTTCGAGTTCAGCGGCGTAGCGAACAACCCACGGGCGGTTGAGGGTGAAGACATCGTCGGCGTACCACAGACGGTCGGGATTGTAGGTGGCGACGATATGGGCAACCTCGTCGGCAACGGCCTCAGGTGAACGTCGCCGGTGTGTGCGCCCGAAGACCGCGTGGGAGCACCAGGTGCAGGTGTAGGGGCAGCCACGCGAGGTGATCAGGGACACCGACGAGTGGCCGTGGTGCTCGCGCCAGGTCTCGAGGTAGCGCCCGAGGTCGATTTTTTCCCGGGCCGGCAGGGGCTGGTGGTCGAGCTCTCTGATCTGGGTTCGAGGCTGGGTTTGAATGATCGCTCCCGAGGGATCTTTGAAGATAAGGCCCTGAATATTTTCAAGGCCCTCGAGACCGTGTTCCCGAAGGTGTCGCAGCAGCTCTTCAATGGTCTCTTCGCCCTCACCGGAGACGATGACGTCAGCGCCTCGAGTGAGATATTCCTCTGCATGGGGCGCCGGTTCAGGTCCGCCCAGTACGACGAAGGCGCCGGCCTCACGACCCATGGTGATCATCTGAAGGAGTGTGGCCCGCGTCAGGAGGGTGCCGTAGAGGCCCAGGACCATGGGTGGGCTTTCATCGAGCCGTTGCCGGAATTCCTCCAATGACGAAAACGTCAGATCGTGGATCTCGACGTGAAAATTTTGGGCTTCGAGATGTGAGGCGACGTAGAGCATCCCAAGGGGCGGGTAAGGCATCATCACCTCTCGCTCATGGGGGTCTTCCTCCAGGCAATAGCCGTGGGACAGCAAAACGTCACAGGGTTGAGTGGTGGTCTTCATTTCGGAAGGGTCACAGTCACTGATGCCGGGCATCGAAATGGAGGCAACAGCGCCGGTCTCCTGATGGTCTCACGATCTACCAGATGGTTTGTACATGGGGGTAGTCCAGCATCTTCCTGTCCGATGTGATGATCGGGCAGCACATTATCCTCGCCGTGGCGACAATGATCCTGTCTGCCGGATCTTGGTGGAAGGTTCCCGGCAACGAGTACGATTCTTCCATCAAGTCCAAGTCGATATCCTTCAGCCGCCACTTGTTCAAGTCGACATAGTATCGAAACCAGAGACGCCAGTGGCGATCGAGGGTGATGCGGCCTCGCTCTGCTGCACACGCCACCTCGGCGCAGCTGATAGGTGAGATCCAGGCCTCGGTCTCGTCCAAGGTCAAGATGTCTCGCGCTGCTTGCGACAGCTGTTCCGGGTTGCCTACCGACCAGATGACTGCACAGGTATCAAGAAGAACCTGCATGACCGTTACCTTGAAGCATTTCCCAGTCATTCTCCGGGATGAGCGGTTCTGTCAGGTCACCCGTGATCTGAACGCTGCCGCGGCCACACCCAAGCACTGTCTGATTCTTCCTCTGCTTTTGTACCGGGACAACCCGGGCAATTGGGATATTGCGTTTGCGGATTTCGATCTCTTCACCAAGCTCGACAGCTGCGAGGAAGCTGCTGAG
>DAOWMR010000310.1 GCA_030642995.1 Spirochaetales bacterium | reverse complement strand
GGAAGAAGCGAGCGTTACCGTACTGGGCAATACGGGAGGACTCGATCGCACCGGGTATCCCTTCTTCATCGGCGGGAGCACCGAACCTGACGGAACTGGCACAATCTACCGGCCGGGCGAAGAATTCCCGATGCCCGGGTCCGCCCTGACACTGTATGCATTGTGGATAGATCTCGAGAAGATCCTCGCCTCCGACGGCGCTGAGAGCGACTTCTTCGGTTCCTGCGTTGCCATCTCCGATGACTACGCGATCGTTGGGGTATCTCGGGACGACGACAATGGCACGGACTCGGGATCCGCCTGGATCTTTCATCGCACCGGCACCAACATCTGGGACTCAGGTGTCAAGATCCTCGCCTCCGACGGCTTTGCTGGCGACGAGTTCGGTGACACCGTTGCCATCTCCGGTGACTACGCGATCGTTGGGTCCTTCCTGGACGACGACAATGGTGATGCTTCAGGATCCGCCTATATCTTTCATCGCACCGGCACCAACACCTGGGACGCAGGGACGAAAATCACGGCCGGCGTCGACGGCGCAGCGGGCGACTGGTTCGGTCGCGCTGTTGCCATCTCCGGTGACTACGCGATCGTCGGGGTGCGTTATGACGACGACTATTTCAATAATTCGGGATCCGCCTGGGTCTTTCATCGCACCGGTACCAACGCCTGGGACTCAAGTGTCAAGATCCTCGCCTCCGACGGCGCCTTGAGCGACCGGTTCGGTTGGTCTGTTGCCATCTCCGGTGACTACGCGGTTGTTGGGGCGGTTCTTGACGACGACAACGGCACAGACTCGGGATCCGCCTGGATCTTTCATCGCATCGATACCAACACTTGGGACGCAGGTGTCAAGGTCACCGACGCCAACGGCGCGGCGGAGGACAACTTCGGCTACTCCGTTGCCATCTCCGGTGACTACGCGGTCGTTGGGGCGTATGGGGACGACGACAACGGCACGGACTCGGGATCCGCCTGGGTCTTTCATCGCACCGGTACCAACACCTGGGGCGCAGGGACGAGAATCACGGCCGCCGTCGGCACCACGGGCGACCGGCTCGGTATCTCTGCCGGCATCTCCGGTGACTACGCGATTGTCGGGGCGTATGGGGACGACGACAACGGCGCAGACTCGGGGTCCGCCTGGGTCTTTCGTCGCACCGGTACCAACACCTGGGACTCAAGTGTCAAGATCACGCCGGCCGACGGCGCTGCGGGCGACAACTTCAGTGTCTTTGCTGCCATCTCCGGTGACTACGCGATCATTGCGGCGCCTCGTGACGACGACAGGGGCACAGACTCGGGATCTGTCTACGTCCAGCTGTACCGGTAGGGCGACGAAACCGCCCGCCTACTTTTTCCAGTTCTCCGGCCGGAGGGACCTGACCGCGGCCCCGGCCTGCCACATCTCGGAATCGTGGATCGTCTTGAGCTCGGCGTCGAGCTTCTCCTGGTAATCAGGGGCACTGTTGACCTCGAGTACGATCGCCGTTTCCTTGCCGGACTTCTCCGACTCGTAGAGATCCTTGAACACCGGCAGGGTGGCCGCTTTGAACCGCGGCTTCCAGTCAAGAGCCCCTCGCTGGGCGGTCGTGCTGCAATTCGCGTACATCCAGTCCATGCCGTTTTCACCGACGAGCCGGATGAGGCTCTGGGTGAGTTCCTCGACAGTCTCGTTGAACGCCTCGCTCGGGCTGTGACCGTGCTCGCGAAGGGTGTCGTACTGCGCTTCCATCACGCCGGCCAGAGCACCCATCAGGATGCCGCGCTCTCCGGTGAGATCGCTCAGGACTTCGTGCTCGAAGGTCGTCGGGAAGAGGTAGCCCGAGCCGATTGCGATTCCGATTGCCAGGGTCCGTTCCTTGGCCCTGCCGGTTGAGTCCTGAAACACGCCGAAGCTCGAGTTGATGCCGCTGCCGTTGAGGTAGTTGGCTCGAACGCTGGCGCCGGAACCTTTGGGCGCCACGAGAATGACATCGATATCATCCGGCGGGATCACGCCGGTCTGTTCCTTGTAGACGATCGAGAAGCCGTGAGAGAAGTAGAGCGCGTTTCCGGCTTTCAGGTGGGGCTTGAGCATGGGCCACACGGCCTTCTGGCCGGCGTCTGAAACCAGGTATTGGATGATCGTGGCCTTCTCCGCCGCCTCTTCCAGCTCAAAGAGGGTCTCGCCGGGTACCCACCCGTCGGTAATTGCCTTGTCCCACTCCCGTTTGAATCTCGAGGCTTGCCCGATGATGACCGTGAACCCGTTGTCCCGCATATTGAGTGCCTGGGCAGGCCCCTGCACGCCGTAACCGAGGACCGCAATCACCTCGTCTTTGAGTATCTCGCGTGCCTTGTCCAGGGAGAACTCTTCCCGGGTGATGACCTCTTCGGTAGTGCCGCCAAAATTGATCTGTGCCATGGATAGCTCCTATTCGATTCTGTGTGACCGAGTATGTCACAGATCCTGTGTTGAGTAATGTGATATTTACCGTATACTGTAGTGCGTCTAGCGCAACACACAATGGAGGGAGTCGGTGTGGACATTCACGCGTTGAAGCTGTTTCTCCACCTTGCGGGTTCGCTTCACTTTGGAAAGACCAGCGAGGCAGTTCACCTGAGCCCTTCGGCGGTGAGCCGCGCCGTCAAGCGACTCGAGGAGGAGGTAGGGCACCCGCTCTTCATCCGCGACCGACGGTCCGTGCACCTGACGGACATCGGGGTTGCGTTCGTCCACTATGCGCAGGAGTCAGTCGGTGGCTGGGAGCGATTCCGAGACTCCCTCGCACAGCACGACGAGGAACTCCGCGGAGAACTCATGCTCTACGCTTCGGTGACCGCCACATACGGGGTACTGTCCGATCTCTTCACTCGTTTTCGAACGCTCCATCCCAAGGTGCACCTGCGCCTCGAGACCGGAGATTCCGCCCACGCCCTCGACAAGGTGCTCGACGGCTCCGCCGACATTGCGGTGGCGGTCCGGCCGGTGGACCTGCCCAGGAATGTACAATTCCTCACGGTGACCACGACACCACTCGTCTTCATCGGGCCGATCGTGGCATGTGACGTGGCGACCATGGTCGACCAGGACCCAATTCCGTGGAATACCACGCCGATCATTCTCGCCGAGCAGGCGCTGTCGCGCCGGCGAGTGGAGGAGTGGTTTCGCCGGCGGGGCATCAGACCAAATGTCTACGCCGAGGTTGGCGGACACGAAGCCATCCTGGCGATGGTTCGTCTCGGATGCGGTGTCGGGGCCGTGCCTGAAATCGTGATCGACAACAGCCTCTTCAAGGACGATGTTCGCAAGCTCGACGTCAATCCATCACTCCCGCCGTACGAGGTTGGACTCTGTGTTCACCTGCGGAAGATCAACTCCCCGGTGGTCAACGCCTTCTGGGAGGCCGCGGAGTAGGGTGGCGAACGATGCTGCCGGACTGACCTACAAAAAATGGCGCGATCCAATGAAGGACCGCGCCGTGATTGGGGTTGATCAGGGTTCTGCCTGGATGTCCAGGCATCCACCTGAAGACAGGTGACTAGATCCGACGACCTCTCGGCATCTGCCGGCGACCAAAGTCGTCGTCGGTGGCGGACCTTCCGCGACCAAACGATTCAGCGTTCTCGTCGGAGCTGTACCGACCGTTCCAGTCGTCGCTTTCCGATCCGCGTCGCCCGTAGACATCGTCGTCAGCGAAGTTGCCGCGCTGCGCGACATCGAAACCGCCGCCCATGCCACCTCGGCCACCCTGGTTACCAACGGCGAAAACCTCGCCGTCAATTTCCACCTGCTGAACGGTGATGTGTCCATCACCGTCAAAATCGACCTCGTCGTGAGTCACACCCTCGACGAGATTGCCACTGATCGTGACGACCGTGCCGTCGGCCACCTCATCGGCGTACCAGGAAATCCGGGGGATTGCGAGCAGGTAGATCTTTCCATCCGCGGTCAGCACCGCGTGGTCGTCCACCATCTCGATGGTGCCGGTCAGCTCAATGGACGTGAAGACCGCGTCGGCAGGACGAGTGAAATCCTCGTCGAAGCCGGTTTTGCTCCGTGCCCATTCGGGTCCGGTCATGTCTGCCGTGCCGGGCGCCTC
>DAOWMR010000444.1 GCA_030642995.1 Spirochaetales bacterium | reverse complement strand
GGTTCGTGCCCGAGCTGCTCCCACAGTTCTTCCCCGAGGTGGGGCGCGTAGGGGGAAAGGATCAGCACGAACGGTTCCCACAGAGCGCGATAGAGTTTTTTTGTCTTGAACAGCTCGTTCACGAATATCATCATCTGCGCAATCGCCGTGTTGAACGCCAGGGAATCGGTATCCTCGGATACCTTCTTGATGGTCTTGTGGAGGAGCCGAACGAGGTTGCCCGGCGGTGTGTCATCGCTCACCGGTCGTTGCGACAGTCGATAGACTCGGTCCAGGAACCTGTGCACGCCGGCAAGGCCGTTCGTGGACCACGGTTTGGCAATTTCGAGCGGACCCATGAACATCTCGTACATCCGCATGGAGTCGGCGCCGAAGGACGCTACGATGTGATCAGGATTGATAACATTCCCGAGGCTCTTGGACATCTTCACGCCGCCCTCGCCAAGGATCATTCCCTGATTGACCAGGCGCATGAACGGTTCGTCCGTGTTGACCACGCCGAGGTCAAATAGAACCTTGTGCCAGAACCGAGCGTAGAGGAGATGCAGTACCGCGTGCTCGGCGCCGCCGACGTACAGATCCACGGGCATCCAGTAGTCGATCTTTTCCCTGGACGCGAACTCCTGATCATTGTGCGGGTCCAGGTAGCGCAGGAAGTACCAGCAGCTTCCGGCCCACTGCGGCATGGTATTGGTTTCGCGCATGCCACGTTTCCCCGAGCCGTCGGGGCAGTCCACGCCAATCCAATCCTCAACCGCAGCAAGCGGCGATTCGCCGGTACCGGTTGGAGTGTAGCTCTCAACTTCCGGCAGCCGGAGCGGAAGGTCGTGGGGAGAGAGAGGGACGTAACCTTCCTCACATTGGACGACGGGGATTGGTTCACCCCAGTAGCGCTGGCGAGAGAAGATCCAATCGCGGAGCTTGTAGTTCACGGCCTTGCTGCCCAGGCCCTCCTCCTCGAGCCACTCGGTAATCCGTTTCTTGAACTCAGGTGTCGTGAGTCCCGAGAACTGGCCGGAATTCACGGCAACGCCTGGTTCGGGCGTCGCTTCCGTCATCTCGGTCGTATCGTCCAATTCGTCTTCGTGAGCAACAACGCGGACGATCGGCAGATCAAAGATCTTCGCAAACTCAAAGTCCCGCTGATCGTGAGCCGGAACCGCCATGATTGCACCGGTTCCGTAGCTCAGGAGAATGTAGTCTGAGATCCAGACCGGGATCTCCTTACCGTTCACCGGATTCACCGCGTAGCCACCGGTGAAAACACCGGTTTTGTCCTTTGCCAACTCGGTGCGCTCAAGATCGCTCTTCAGCTTTGCCTGTTCGATGTAGGCATTGACCTGATCCTTGCGATCAGGGGTTGTGATCCTGCCGACAAGCGGATGCTCAGGGGCCAGGACCATGTAGGTGGCGCCGAACAGTGTGTCCGGTCGCGTCGTAAAGACCTCAATTTCGCCGGCCCCATCCCCCATGGAGAATTTGACATTGGCGCCTTCACTGCGGCCGATCCAGTTGCGTTGCATTGCCTTGATTGATTCGGGCCAGTCCAGACCCTCCAGTCCGTCCAGCAACCGGTCCGCATAGGCAGTAATCTTCAGCATCCATTGCCGCAGGGGGCGTCGTTCAACGGGATGATTCCCGCGCTCGCTGCGGGGACCTTCCGGCGTGGCGAGAACTTCCTCGTTTGCCAGCACCGTTCCCAACGTCTCGCAGTACCACACCGGCACTTTCGCCGCGTATGCAAGGCCCCGCTCGTAGAGTTTCAGGAAGATCCACTGGGTCCATCGATAGTAGTCTACTTCGTGGGTCGACACTTCCCGATCCCAGTCGTAGGAGAAGCCGAGACTCTTTATCTGACGTCGAAACGTGTTGATGTTTGCTTCGGTCGTGGTACGTGGGTGAGTTCCTGTCTGAATTGCATACGTTTCGGCAGCGAGACCAAAACTGTCAAACCCCATCGGGTGCAAAACTGCGTATCCACGCATCCGGAGGTATCGACAATAGATGTCCGTGGCCGTGTATCCCTCCGGATGCCCAACGTGGAGTCCGGCGGCAGAAGGATAGGGGAACATGTCGAGTATGTATCGACGTTTCTCAGGTGGGATAGCTGGGTCTTCCGTGACCTTGAAGGTCTTGTTAGTCTCCCAGTACCGCTGCCACTTTGTCTCAATGTCGCCGAAGGGGTACTTGCTCATGGCGTGCAATAATAGAGGAGGCGACATTTGAGGTCAATCAACGTTCGGTGCCTGCTCGGCGTCACGGCGCCGGGCCTGTCGCCGAGGACTGCGGTCTCGCCGGGCGCTGCCGTGGTTTGCTGGTTACGGATTGAAAAACCACGAGGGCAAAAAAACCCCCCAGGAAAGGAGGTAATAAAACCTGGGGGGTTATCTGAGATAGAAACTGTCTACCACCAACGGCCTTGAAGTCGCAGGCGGACTATACTACCCGAACATCCCCGGGACTGAGAGGCTCGGACTGTCCGGGTGCGAATCACTATGGCTTCACACCACGAACATGGCGGCTCATTGCTTCGCCGTTCGGGCAGACATGTCAACGACCGCTGCCCGGTCCCTATCCACACCATATAACCACAAGCTTGGCGAAAAGTTACACCCGGCCTATGACCATGGTCGGTCACGAATGTATCTCGG
>DAOWMR010000292.1 GCA_030642995.1 Spirochaetales bacterium | reverse complement strand
TGTTCGTCATTGTGCTCCTCGGCGACACTCGCAAGCAACCGTCCAACCCCGATGCCGTAGCTCCCCATAACCACCGGTTTCCGCTTGCCGTCTTCGTCCAGGAAGTAGCAGTCCATGGTGGTACTGTAGCGGGTACCGAGCTTGAAGATATTGCCAAGCTCCACCCCCCGGTGCGCATCGAGAGGCTTCCCGCACTCAGGACAGGGGAAGCCGGCTTCCGCGGCGGCGATATCGGTAACAATGTCCGCCGTGAAGTCCCGGCCGTGGTTCACGTTCCGGGCGTGATAACCTTCCCTGTTTGCGCCGGCAACCAGGTTGGGGCTCTCGGCAATGCTCACGTCGGCGATGACCTGAGCACCAGTGAGGCCCACCGGCGACGCGTAGCCCGCCACCGCGCCAATCGCCCTGATCTCATCATCCTGAGCGGGCCGCAACGACCGGACGCCGGCCGCGTTGGCCAGCTTCGTTTCGTTCACCTCCAGGTCGCCCCGGATGACGGCGAAGATGAGTTTGCTTTCGTCATCGTTTACCTCACCGACCATGAAGACCGCCTTGGCTGTCCGGCTCTTCGGGATCTTCAGGTACGCGGCAAGATCGTCAATGGTACTGGTGCCCGGCGTGGCAATCTCCTCAACCGGAAGTAACTCTTCAGTCGGCGCCGCCTCCCGCCGGAAGCCTGCCACTTGTCGATTTGCCCGGAATCCGCACGACGGGCACACCATGAGGGTGTCCTCGCCAATGGGTGTGAGATACATGAACTCGTGGGCAACCTTGCCGCCCATCATGCCCACGTCGGACTTGACTGCAAGCGCCGCCAGACCCATTCGGGCAAAGATCCGATGGTAGGCTTCGTAGTGTTTGTCGTACTGGAGATCCAGCCCAGCCTCGTCCCTGTCCAGGCTGTAGCTGTCCTTCATCGTGAACTCGCGAACGCGAATCAGACCGGCCCGTGGCCGAGGGTCATCGCGCCACTTGGTCTGCAGATGGTAGATCAGTCGGGGGAGCTGCCGATAGCTCCGGATCTCCTGTCGAACCAGGTCACTCACCGCTTCTTCATGGGTCATCGCGAGGACCATGTCCCGCCCGTTCCGATCAAGAAATCGAGTCAGTTCCGGCCCAATTGTGTCCCACCGGCCGGAGTCCTTCCAGATATCAGCCGTGTTGACCACCGGCATGAGCAGTTCCTGGCCGCCGATCCTCTCAATTTCTTCCCGGATGATCTGCTGAATCTTCTCCACCGCACGCCATCCGAGCGGGAGATAGCTGAAGATCCCCGCCCCGAGTTGCCGGATGCATCCGGCCCGGAGGAGCAGCTTGTGACTATCCACCTCAACGTCGGCCGGCGCCTCTCGCAGGGTCGTACCGAACATTTGTGACATGCGCATGAGTCTCTCCTACACCTTGTACAGCGGTCCCCGGAGAATACCATAGGCGGGGGCGGAAGGAAAGCGTTGGGGGGCGGAGAGGACCACATGGGGTCGGGAGTTATCTACACTTCATTGCAGGAGACTATACCCGTCGGGTTTGGGATTTCTCCAAACAATGATATAATTGAGTGAAGAACCCTCGACCGGGCCCTCCGTTGCGTGCAGGAGGAGAATGATGTGTCGGTCAATCAAATTCAGAAGACGTCTTTCCTTTTCTCTTCTACTGCTTTGTGCCGCACCCTTGCTGGTCGGCCAGGAGTCGGACGGCGGGTTCGGAGCGAGCCTCGCGCCCGCGGTTCATATCCCGGTTGAGTCCTATCTCGGAATGGGGTATTCGGTGCGGGCTTCGGCAATGTATCGGTTCTCCGGGCTACCGGTCTACGCCGAGATTGCCGCCGGCATGAGCCAAACAGATTCAACCGGCATCCCAACTGAGGCCACCGTTCGAGTGATGAACGTGTCAGCCGGAACCGGGGCATACCTGTCCAGATTGCCGTTCCTGGATGTGTTCATCGGCGGGCGGATTGGATGGGGCTTTGGGTCCATGGTCATCGACGGCGTGACCGAGCGCGCCGGCGCCTTCAACTGGGGCGCCGTCGGCGGAGTCAGCTTCCCGGTCCTCCCAAGATTTGCGCTGAGCGTACAGGGCGGCGTGGTTGCACAGATGAACACGCACCTCGCCTATGAGGCGGGGCTGGGTGTCGTCTGGAGCCCCGGACCGACTGCCAGAAGCGATAGGGGAACACGAACCGAGCGTGTCACGCCGCAGCCGGAACCCCTCGTCGCCGAGGCCGCGTCAGACGAGGCCCAAACGGCGGAGGAGCTGGTCCAGGAACCGGCGCCGGATGCCGCTGAGGATCTGATCGTCACCGCCACGGTGGAACATACTCGTACCGATCTTCATCTGGTTCAGGCTGGATTTGGCACGGTCTTTCCGGTCTTCTATCGATTCTACGACGAGAACCCCGTCGGCTTTGCCATTCTGAAGAATGCCGGGGAGCGAACCCTCGAGAATATCGATGTGATGGTCAACATCCCTGCGTTCATGGACCTCCCGCAGCGCCAGGAGGCGCCGGAGAACCTGGAGCCGGGCGAAGAGGTGACCCTTGATCTTCAGGTCCTGTTCAACAACTCCCTGCTCAGCGTGACCGAGGGCACAAGGGTAGCCGCTCAGATTGCGGTGAGCTTCAGAGACGGCGACGAATCCTCATCGTACAGCGCGAATACGACACTCAGCGTGACAAACCGCAACGCCATGACCTGGGACGATGATCGCAAGGCCGCTTCGTTTGTAACCGCCAAGGATCCGGCCATCCTCGAGTTTGCCAAGAACGTAGCCGGAATCGTACGGGCCGGTGGGCGAAGTGCAGTCAGCACAAACCTGCGAACCGCCATGGCTATGTTGGAGGCATTCAACCTGTACGGTCTGGACTACGTGATTGATCCTACCACGCCCCATGTCGAGCTCTCGGAGAATCCACACGCCATCGATTTCCTGCAGTTCCCCGTCCAGACCTTCGCGTTTGGGGCCGGCGACTGCGACGATCTCTCCATCTGCTACACCTCGTGTCTGGAGGCCGTTGGCGTGTCCACAGCGTTCATTACGGTTCCCGGCCATATCTACGCGGCATTCAACACCTCCGTTCCGGAACAGGAGATTGGGAGAACATTTCCCCGCGCCGATGATGTGATCATTTGCGAAGGGGAAGCATGGGTGCCGGTTGAAGTCACCATGCTTGACCGGGGATTCGCCGAAGCGTGGACGGCCGGCGCGCAGCAATGGCGACAGCACAACCCCCGCGGACAAGCCGAACTGATCCCCATGCAAACCGCCTGGCAGGCGTTCGAGCCGGTCGGATTTGATCTGGGCGAGCGACAAGGGATCGGGGCCCTACCGGAGGAAGACCTGCTGCAGGCCTACCTTGCGGAGCTTGAGGCATTTGTACAGGATGCGATCCAACCGCAGGCTTCGCGGATACAGCGAAGCATCGACTCCCAGGGTCCGTCACCCCGGCTTTGCAACAATATGGGAATCCTCTACGCCAAATTCGAGCAGTTGGACGAGGCCCGTCGGTGGTTCGAAGACGCCGCCGGGCGGGGGGATTACGCTCCGGCATACGTCAACCTGGGACACCTTGATTATTTGGACGACAACTACATCGACGCTCTTCGATACTACGAGCAGGCGGAAGAGATCGATCCAGATGACGCCACGGTGATCCTGGCAATCTCCCGTGCTCACCACGAGCTGGAGAACTACGGCTTCGCCACCGCTTACTACGAGCGGCTACAGATCGGCAATCCCGAGCTTGCCGGCCAATTCGCGTATCTCCAGTTCCGGGACTCCGACACGGGGCGAGCTTCGGATGCGGCAACGGCGAAAGAGGTCATCATTTGGGGGGAGGCGGTCGAATGAATGACCGGCGGTTGGGGCGAAGCAGACGAACGCACCCTCGGGGTCCGGCTCGGCTCGCGATGTTCCTGCTTGGCGTTGTTGTTCTCGTCCTGCTCTCCTCGTGCCCCGAACCGATCTTGACAGCACGATTGGCGCTGGAATACCACGGCCGACGTGTGACCTACGACGGCAACGGAAGCGAGAGCGGGACCGTACCGACGGACGCCAACTACTATCTGGAAGAAGCGAGCGTTACCGTACTGGGCAATACGGGAGGACTCGATCGCACCGGGTATCCCTTCTTCATCGGCTGGAGCACCGAACCTGACGGAAGCGGCACCATCTATCGACCTGACGAGACGTTCCCAATGCCCGGGTCCGCCCTGACACTGTATGCATTGTGGATAGATATCGAGAAGATCCTCGCCTCCGACGGCGCGGCGGGCGACTGGTTCGGTCAGTCTGTTGCCATCTCCGGTGACTACGCGATCGTTGGGGTGTCTCAGGACGACGAC
>DAOWMR010000340.1 GCA_030642995.1 Spirochaetales bacterium | reverse complement strand
GCCAGCTCCGACCCGTTACACTCGAGAACGCGTAGTAGACCGTCACGGACCCATGCAGTGCCTCGGTGTCTTGCAGAAGATCTCGCGTGAACGAAGTGGAGAACGGCGTCAGGTAGGCGAATGGTACGGCCAGTGCGGGCACGGCGGAAGATCCGAGAACCCACCAGTCGGAATACCCGAGAGTTGCCTGACCGAGTGAGGTTGAGAATGAACGGCTCATCGACGGAATGATTCTCACTCGCTGCTCCCGACCGAGCGCCACGGGAAGTTCAAAGGAAGCGGACCCGCCGGCTGTGATATCGCGGGCCGAGCCGCCGTCGCTGAAGTTCCGCTCGGCGGTGCGCTCCTCGGCAGCGAGACCGAATCCCACCGCAGCGTCTTGTGCCGGGCCCAATGCCAGGGTCAGCGATTGGGTTGTTCCGGCAAGTTGGGAGTCTGCGAGGGTCGAGCTCACCGGCTGGAAGAGCCCGGTGATCAGGCCGGCATATGCCGACGGGGGAGAACTGAGGATGTCGGCAGTTGCTCCGGTAAACGACTGTGAGAAACCACCGGCCGCAGTCACGGTCCAGTCTGTCGGGTCAGGACCACCCCCCGACATTGTGCCGGTGACGGTGTCGGTCATTGCGCCGCAGGCATAACTGTCTACCCGCCGGGTGACGGAGCGGATACCCGAGAGGTGTTGGGTCCAGTCCTCCGCAAATGAGGCATCCTCCGAGAGACGAATGGACGCTTCAGCCGTATAGAAATCGGTCTCAACGCTGCTCGCATACCGAAACGAATGCTCGATGGTTGGAATCCGCTCGACGCTGGTGTCAATACCGGCGGTTGCATTGAGATTGAAGGTATCCTCACCGGACAGGAGAGGCCCTGCCGACCACGCACCGGACACACTGAGCGGGAATATGCCCGCCAGCCGCAGCTCCGCATCCGCTCGTGCAGTGTGGGAGGCCTCCGCGGACGATTCAATTCCAGGTTCATCGTATTGGTACTCCAGAGCGATACGGGGATCCGACAGCACCGGGTAACCGCGAAGGCTGGCAAGATCGCCCGCGAAACTCGCCTCCACTGAACCGCCGGCCGACATGCGAACCGCCACGCGACTTCCGCGTGCGTGCCAGTCGTCTGTCCAAAGAATGACCGACTCAACCAAATCTCCCCCAATCGCAGAGAGCCCAAGCTCCAAATCAGTGATACCGATCAGCGACGCATGATCTCCCACAGGCGAGAGCGTCCCGACCTCCGAGCCGTTCACGAACGCGGCCATCTCACCCCCGGTCTCAACCGCAAGCTCGTTCCAGCCGGGGTCGAATGTGGTCGGGTCGATTCCGATCGTGAGATAGTCGCCCGGTGTCGAGACCAACCGGAGATCCAGCATGAGCTCGGCAGGCAGCGAGGACGGGTCGGCAACGTAGAGGTAGAGAGCTATGGACTCGTAGCGCGTGAGGTCCTGCCGACCGCCGAGGGATCTGGACACCGCCGTCCGGTCGCCGTCCGGCAGAGTGGGAATGAGCGAGATTTCCAGCACCTGCTCCACGATTCCGTTCGAGTCCCGGTAGGCGGCGTTGCCGTGAAGATCGTTGTAGGTCTCGCCGGCCGTCTCCGAGAGCGGGTTGGCAAGCAGTTCCGGTGAGGTCTCCGGCGTTATGGTCTGAAGGGAGAGCCGGTCATCCGGGCTGCCGGTCATCCCGGACGACCAGAACACGAGACGGTTGATCACAATTCGTCCGGAACTTGCAGTTAGCGGCGTGACCGATGGCGTGACAGTCAACCGGATCGCCTCCGCGTCCTCGAACACCTCCGGTGCAACGGCGGTCAGTGCGCGAAGGTCAAGCCGCACTGTCTGCCACTCCGGCTCAACCCCGGGCTCAATCTCCGCAATCTCTGCAACGAACGGGTCGGCGGCGCCCACGATCACCTGCCCGGATTCTCCGGGCGTGCCGAGCGGGTCCAGGAGGCCATTTCGGTTCAGGTCCTCTGAATCGAGGATTCCGTCTGATTCGCCGGTCCTGTCGGAGCCGATCACCGTGGGCCCGCCGTCCGAAGGCGTGATCGCAAACCCGGAATCGCCGATGCTCGCTTCGCCGTCGAGTTCGCCGTCCCCATCCAGATCCTCGCCGTAGACCTGAAGCACTTCAACGTACAGGCGGACCGAAGTGCCGGTAATGCCGTCACCACGGTAGCCTATTTCCAGGGCATCGTACCGATCCAGACCGCCGCCGGTCGACCGCACGATCGTCACATACTGATCATTCTCGCCACCGTCAAATTGATAGTCCATCACGAGCGACGGCGGCCCACCGTCCGCCATTGAGTCCGCTGTGGCGTACGGGCCGGCCTTCTCGGCATAGGCAAACGATCGGTTGACCGAGTTATCCCAACTGAGGGTTCGAAGCCCCCCGCCGATCAGCGAATCCTCGGTGAAATCCTCAAAGATCAGGTCTCCTCTCCGGGACAGGGCCATCAACGCAGGTGCCTCCGGAAGCAGGGCAGAGGCTGACGCAAGCTGCCACTCATTGGCCTCGAGCGAGATTGCCCGCTCGGAACCGTCATCCATTCCGGCAATGAGCGCCACGTCATGTGTATTTGGGTCCCCCACTCGCGCACCACCCCACAGCGCCACCGATAGCTCCGAACCCCCGGCGACTCCCCGGTCATAGCGAAGCTCCACCGAACCGGTGCCCTGGATGGGACGTTCATGCCCGAGCGCAGGTGCAATGGCTTCCGGGAGCGGGGCTTCAACTGCCGCCATCCCGTGCGCGGAGAAACCACCCCGCGACCAGTCGGTAGAGACGGCGGTGAGCAGTTCCTGCGGCGCATCCTGATCGCAAACCCTTCGGTACCGGATGGTCACGCTGCTCTCCGGACTCACGATTCCATCCGCGATGCTCACAACACCGGTGGAATCGTCAACGGAGTATTGGCTCTTATCCAACTCCCGCCCGGCCACGATGACCGTCACCGAATCCTGAATGAAGAGTTCGTCAATGGTGAAACCGGCCAATTCCCCCGAGAACCGCAACCGCAGCGTATTCACCGAATCGGCCTCCGCCGCTGCATTCAGATCGCTGTAGACTGGGTTCGCGGGGCCAAAAGGGTTCCCGGGAGAGACCGCATGCGTGTACGGAAGGAGTCCGGGGAAGGGCCTCGGGTAGAACCCGACGGCGTCCTCCGGGTTGAAGAGCACCAGCCCACGGTTGGTGTCTACGATGTACTCGGTGATCACGTCGGCATAGTTGGAGTTTGATTCGAGAAGCCCCGTCAGGAGCAGATCAATCTGGACCAGGTCCACTTCACTGATCTGCGACAGTTCCTCAAGGGCGTAGACGCCACGGTGTTCCCAGTAGGAGTTCTGACCGTCCCGATTGAGATAGAGGTAACGGATACCGGCCGCCTCACCGAACAGTTCCATGTGGCTTGTTGCCGAGAAGTCCTCGCGAACTCCACTCTCATTGATGAAAGCGGACTGCCCGAGGACCGTATCACCCACTCGGACGCCTCCGGATGTGTAGGTGACGACGAGGTCTTGACTGGACAGCATCGATGACAGATGAATCCAGGCTCGAGCCCCGTCAAAGGTGAAGCCATCCGGGCTCTGAAGCCGGGTGAAATTCCTGCTGTCCAGCTCGATATCTCCACCTGAATTGGACGATGCGTAGACCTCCAGTGACCCATCATCTATACCGACATCCGGAAGGAAGAAGTGCTTCCGTCGAACGTGCTCGGTGTCCCGTGTCGTGAGTTCAAATACGCGGCGGGAACCCACGAAGTTCAGCGTCACCAGCTCAGAGCTACCCAGTCGTGCAATCCCG
>DAOWMR010000327.1 GCA_030642995.1 Spirochaetales bacterium | reverse complement strand
GGCCGTTCCGCCGGCAAAGGTGACTCCGGGGCTGTCCAGGATTCGCCAGAGTCTGGCAACATCTGCGGAGACGTTGATGAGATCCGCCTCTATTGATCCATCCCGCAGATTGCCTGTCGCTTCAAAGGAGAGCGGTACGGGAGCCGCAAGGCTGAGGGAGAACTCGCCGTCCTCCTCGAAAACCCCCACGAGCGCATCCTCGGGCCCGCCGACAATTGAGAGTGTTCCAGCCATGCGCTTCAAGGCGAATTGCCAGTCCTCGGGAAGATCATCCTGAACCGGCAAACCGGTAACGACCGCCCGCGCTGCGAAGTCCGTCCCCAGCATCTCTGCAAAACTTGCCCGCGAATCGCCAAACTCACCAAGGAGGGAAAACCCGACCTCAACCTTACCCGTATCATTGGGCTGTACCACGTTTCCGACGAGTGAGGCCGTTCCGTTTTCGAGCGAAAGTTCGCCGGTTATTCCGTCAAATCGGGTGCGAACATACCTTCCTGACAGACCATCAACCGAGATCACTGTTGGATTGACGTTCACGACACCGGCAATCTCCACGAGGTCGCCATTGAAGCGCCCGTTCTGGAGAGTTGCCGCGAGTTGCGTGTGCAGCGAATCGAGCGGGCCGTCCATTTCTATCGCCCCACTCAGCGAACCGCGCACGGCGGATATGCCGGCCCGGAGCAGTGGCAGGCGTGTGAAGACCGCGGAGACGGAGAGTATCTCGCCGTCGTAGTCCAGTGATCCTGCGTAGGTTTCCTCACCCAGTTCATCCGTCAGGACGAGATCAAGGCCTCCGGCCAGTTCAGGGAGATTCCAGTCCACCGAGCCGGAACCCGAGAGACCTGAGAATGCGTCGCTGTAGCCGAACTCACTCAGCACGCCGCCGGCCGGATGGAACTTCCCAGCGAGGTGAAAATCGGCAGCTTCAACTGCGTAGTACGGTACACCTGTCGCGGAGAGATGATTCACCGTGACGGCCCAATCCGTCTCCGAAAAGATGTAGCCCTCAGCGTCAAACGCCAGCCTGCTTTCAGTGCCCTCGGAGATTGGAAGCGGAAGATTTCCGCTCCCGGAGAATACCAGCTCGTCGCGAGCACCGAAATAGAATCGGGCGGCCACATCATGGAGACCGCTGATCACGAGGCTGTTCTGGGGATCGTAGACTCCGGAAAACTGATACGGGATGCCCTCCACCACAACATCGCTTTCAAACGCGATGGCGCCGCCGCGTCCGAACTCGGCAATGAAACTGCCCGTCCCATCGTAACCGTCATAGCTGACGGTAGCATCTCTCACTTCCACCTTCTCGTCGGAGTAGCTGAGTGAGAACGAGACGCGATTGTCCGGCTTCGCCATGTCCACAGCGTAGAACAACGGGACATCCACCGAAAGTGTGTCGGTGAAGTCCGCGGAGAGGCGCGTGTCAACCAGCAGGGAGTCCGGAAGGAAGTCGAGATCAGGTAGTTTCAGGTTTGGCAGTACGGCCAGCTGCAAGCGCTCAAGCTCTGCCGGCAAGACCGAACGTGCGTCTACCGTGAGCCGACGCACCTCACCGGACGCACCGTGCTCGGTGGCAATATCCAGCCGACGTTCCTGGCTCCCGCCGATGGTGACCGTGGCTTCCGCAAACGGGAATTCGCCCAGCGACAGGAATCCCGAGACTTTGGACAGATGCACGCCGGCGTAAGTGAAGCGATTGGTGTTCAGCCGGATCGTATCCCCGCTGGATTCCACGCGTCCGGTCACCGAAAGCGGCGCGATGCCACCGTACACGAAATTGCGCAATGACACGCGACCGTCCGGTCTGAACGGTTGGAACTGTATGACACCGTCATACTCCATATCGCCGATTTCCGATCGGTAGTCCAACTGGTCGATTGCAACGCGCTCGGTATCACCGGAGAATTGTACCGTGAGATCACCATCAGGGATCGGCAGACCCGATGCGTGCGTCAGGATGGAACCCGCGTACGTGAGGCCACTCTCGGTAATTACGGCACTTGCCTGTCCGCGAACAGGTAAGTCAATGTAGGCGTTGTACTGACTGAACTCACCCTCAAGGTGCACGAGATCCGACAGCCGGTACCCGTCGGACAGAATCCGTGCGTAGAGTTCCATCGGTTCGGGCTGGAATCGCAGGTAGAGATCTACCGGGTTTCGGTCCTGAACCTTCCGTGCTTCAACGACCTTCGTATCGTAGCTCACCTGGAACACCTGTCGTTCCATGGATGCCACGTCCGATCTGAGCTTGGGGACCGTCACATCAAAGAGGGCGTTCCCCGAATTGAGATCGAATGTGCCCGACGCGAGCAGTCGGCCCTCTACCTCGCTGATACCAAAATTGGTGGAGGTTGCAAGGATCTGGACATCGCCCTGAGTGCGGAGAGAGAGCACATCGTTACTCGCGGTTGATGTGAAGAAGAGGTTCTCCACCCGAAGGATGCCGAGCTCGGTCGCAACCTTCAGTTCAATGTTGCGACCGCTCAACGTGAGATCGTTCGGGATGAGGCTTGCCGCGCCCTGGGCCTCCCGCGATCCGGCAAGATCGGCGAGTATCGCCACGAGATCGGAGTCGCGCCGAGTGTCCACCGAGAGTGTAGTGTTTTCAATCCGTATTTCGCTGACTGCTTCGGTGAGCTCCCCGCGAATCAGATCCAGGGGCCGATAGTAGATTTTCAGGCGTTGGACGGTGATAAGATCCGCCGGTTCGTCGGAACGGCCGTGGACGGTCAGGTCATTGATGGCGAGATACCGGAGAATGGACGGAGAAATGCTCGAATAGCTGATCCGGCGACCGATTGTCGCCTCAATCTGCTCAATGGCCTGAACTTTGAGGTCGGTGATTCGTCGTTCGATCTCACTCCGGATGGGACCCATCACGACCGCGGTGACGGCCACGAGAACGAGAATCGCCGATATCTGGATCGTGACGCGTAAAGCCGGGCGCTTCAACGAATTACCACCTTCTTGATCGTCACCTCTCCATTTTATAGTCTATCACCCATCGGCGAGGAAGTCGACGACGGACGGCCCAGGGCAAACGCACACAAATATCCACATGCGTGCTTGCGCATGCAGGAAGGCCCTTGCGCTTGTCCGGCTGAGGGTACTCAGCCTGCAGTGTCGCCTCCGGCGAACTGCCTCGCCGAAAACGTCTTTCGGACCCTTCCTTCCTGCCGCCCGGCCGTCTACTTGAGGTGCATTCGTACGCGTGCAGACAGAGCGCTTGTTACGCCGAGCGAACCAGCCCGTCTCGCGGCAGTCGGACCGTCTTAAGAGCTGGTTCTGTCCGTACCCCCGTGATCACGCTCTGGTTCATTTGTCGGTCCTCGGGACGATTAGCCTCACTGAATGGATACTCTGGCTCGACGGAAACCGTCACATTTTCGGTTTCAAGGGGTTGACGGTGAACAAGATTCGCCGGTGTATCGCAACTGCGGCGAAATGGGAATATCGGAAAGACCTCTTGTCTCACTGATCGAACATGTTCCGATTGAACAAGACGCCAACCAATTCAAGATCAGGTCCAGCGGATAGTGCGCTTGCGTTGTTGTGTGATACCGTCGAATCTCGGAGGACGATGGCGGACGAGTCTCGAATAGAGAAGAGCGGGCCGAGGTGCGATCCGGCGTCGACGGTGTTGCCGGTAATGTCCAGATTGCTGAGAAGCACATCTGAACAATCCGTGATCGAAAAAAGGCTGAAGCCGGTATTGCCTTCAATCACTGAGTCCGTCAGTGACACCCCACGGCACCCTACGAGCGTTACACCGCCATACGTACAATCCCTGATGATGCTCAAAGTCATTGATACGTCCTCTGAATTGAACGCCTCCAAGCCGTAGGTGCCGGAGCCGAACAGGTCAAGTTCCGAGCCGAGAAATCCCTTGACTTCACGCAGTTG
>DAOWMR010000361.1 GCA_030642995.1 Spirochaetales bacterium | reverse complement strand
GCCGCCGAGAATTGAGCTTCTGGAGTCGGCCCCGGTTTCGCGAATCCGCATGCGGGTCAAGGATACACAGCTGTTTCGGGTGTTTGTCCGGGGTCGATTGATTCGGGTCGATTTCTCTCACGTGCTCACCGACGGCTCCGGCGGGTTCCGATTCCTGTCGACCATGATCGCCGAGTACCTGCGGCAACAGGGTATCGCCGTCCCGTCCGGTGGAGTTGTGCTCAATCCCGACGATCCGCCGGAGGAGGTTGAGTTCACGGATGCCTACAAGGAGCTCTACGAGCCGAGTACTCCGAAGCCACCCCAGCTCAGCCCGGCGTTTCACATTCCGGATTCGGTGCTCCCGGGTTATCACCGCATTATCACCGGGAAGGTGCCGGCAGATCAGGCGGTGGAGAAGGCGCGCGAGTTCAAGTGCAGCTTGACCGAACTGCTCTCGGGCGTGTACATCCATGCCTTGGTGCAGATCGCGCTCACCACCAGACGGATTCCGCGGAATCGACGTGTGATCCGACTGGAGGTGCCGGTAGATATGCGCCGGGTTCACCCGACCACAACGATGCGGAACTTCTCGCTCTTCGTATCTCCGGAGATCAATCTGAGGCTGGGCCACTACACGCTCCCCGATGTCATTCGCACCGTCCATCATACAATGCGCCTCCAGCTTGACCCGCGAGAATTGAGGCGAACGATAGCGAGGAACGTTGGGGGAGAGAACAAGATGATCGTTCGGATCATTCCCCTGATCTTCAAGGACTGGTTTCTTTCCTCCCTGCATCACCGATTCGGCGGCAACATCGCTTCAGGCGTGATCTCCAATCTGGGTAGCGTGGTGTTTCCGGAGGAGATGAGCGCTCACATCACCGACATTGCATTTGTCCTGGGACCGAACCCGACTCTTCGGAAGACCATCTCCGTGGTTGGTTATGGCGGCAAGCTGAACATCACGATTGGAAGCGTGATAGAATCACGCGAACTGGAGCGGCTCTACTTCACGACGCTCTCGGGTCTTGGGCTGCCGGTTCAGATAGTGGAGCAGAAATCATGAAACGATGTAAGCAATGTGGTGTCGATATAGAGGATGATGTTGTCCGGTGTCCACTCTGTGGCGCCTCTCCCGACGGCGCCGACGCAGACGCAGTTGCCGACGGATCGCAAGGTGTCACCGACATAGACCCGGCCGAACGGCGTAAGGCTCGATTCTGGCTCTGGGAGGTGTTCACCGTCATTGTCGTTGCGATTGCACTCATTGTCGCTGCGGCCGACTTTGCGTACGGATTTTGCTTGAGCTGGTCGGCCGTTCCCCTGACCGCGCTCGCGTTCATCTGGATTTTCGTGACCGCCGTCGCCGGACTCGGCAGGGACATCCCATTGGCCTACGCGGCATGTACCATAGATCTGCTCCTCTATCTCTTCGTTCTGGACTGGCTGATTCCCGGAGATCCGTGGTTTGTGCCGTTCGCGTTGCCAATCACTCTGTTGGTAACAGTGATTGGCGGGGGCGCGGCAGGCATCGTCCGAGGCCTCAAGCTATCGGTATTCCAGACCCTTGCCGTCGCCGTCCTCTCAATGGGCGTTTCCCTCCTCGGCCTGGAGATCATCCTCTTCTTCGCGATGGATCTGGGATCCATATTGAGCTGGTCCATTGTCGCCTTCGCCGGCTGTCTTTCTATTGCGCTGCTCTTGCTCGTCATCAATAAGCGACTCCGCGAACGCCACGCCGACTTCAAACGGGTGTTTCACCTGTAGACGCTCAGTTCCCGATTCTGGCCACAATCCCGAGTGTGGTGAGCGGGCTCGGCTCCGTGCGACGCTGCTCCGCATCCTGAGTCGAGTACAACTCCACCGCCACCTCCCATCGGGCGCGGCCGCGGATACGGAGGCCCAGTTCGGCATCGATCTCCATCTGCACCAGCGGGTCCAAATCCGTCCCGGGCTGTACCTCCACGGTGCGCAGGATCAGCAAGCGTGGCTCACCCGTCAGCATGGCCTGAACCTTTGCGCCTCCAATCTCAACCAAGTCCACAACCACCTCCACAGGAGCGACAATACGCACGCGAGTCCGGGGTCTCAGCAGTTCGCTCTCCCAGAAGTCGTACAGATCGATCCAGGATGCCCGCAGGCCAAGATCGATGGTCGTCCGTCCAGGTGGCCGTACGCCGGCATCGTCGTACCAGCCACCGACCCGCAGGGTCTCCAGCCACACGCCCGCACCGATCACGTCGGACGAGATCTCAGAGTAGCCGGAGCGCAACGGATGCTGGCTGGTCCGCCCGTACTCAAGGGCGATGGAGCGGAACGGCTGCGGGAGGCGAACGGCGGCGATCAACCCGTACTCGAACTGCACTGAATTCATCCACCACTCGGCAATGGAGGCAGCGTCGTCGGTCGGTTGGATTGGACCAACGAGCAGGAAGGATGACCAGTAGAGGCCGAGCGCAACCGGCCCGAACGCCACCGGCACCCCGCCGACCCGGGTTCTCATCGAGAACGAATCGTGGGGCCCGTCCAGAAAGGTGTAGTGGTGAAAGGCGAAGTCCCCGCAGGCCGTTGGTGCGAGGAGGAGTGGCGGCCTCGTGTCGGTCGGCGAGGAAACACCGGTCCTGGTACTCCGGGCGATGGCCAGCCACGGATCGGATAGCTCCAGCGGCTCCGGGAAGTCACGGGCGGCCAACTGTCCGCTCACGAGCATGCATGTGCCGGCGAGCGCCATCAGCGCCCGCATCCCGCTCCGCTTCATCCGGGTGCGCCTCCACGATCATTGTAGCGCAGAATCTTGCGCCGTGTAGTTCGGCCATGTTGCGCGAGGCGGGCATCGCGGCCTACACTCGCTGCAGGAGGACCCGGTGGAACAGACACAGGGCACGTTGCGGAAGGAACTCGGCACGAAAGAAGTGTTTGCAGTTGCCGCCGGTGCAATGATCAGTTCCGGACTGTTCGTGCTGCCGGCCGTGGCGTTTGCCAGATCGGGTCCGGCAGTCATCGTTGCCTATCTGCTGGCCTCTCTTGCGGTCATTCCCGCCATGCTCTCAAAAGCTGAACTCGTGACTGCAATGCCGCGGTCGGGCGGTGACTATTTTTTCATTGCTCGTAGCTTCGGGGTTCTGTTTGGCGTCTTCACCGGGTTCGCGGGCTGGTTCTCACTCGCACTCAAGAGCTCTTTTGCGCTTCTCGGCATCGGTCTGTTCCTGAGTCCTCTCGTTCCCGATCTCGGCGCGGACACCGTCAAGCTGATCGCCGTTGGCTTCACCGTTGTGTTTACCCTCATCAACCTGTTCAGCGTGAAAGGGACGGGCCGCTTGCAGTTCATCCTGGTGATGATTCTGCTCGCAGCGCTGATCTTCTTTGTTGTCACGGGAATCGGTCACGTCAATCTGGAGCACTTCGAGGATTTTGCCCCGAACGGATGGATGCCGGTGCTGGCGGTCACCGGTCTTGTCTTCGTGTCGTTTGGCGGGTTGACAAAGATCGCCTCTATTTCGGAGGAAGTACGGAACCCAGGGCGGTCCATTCCAGTGGGCATGTTTGGGGCATT
>DAOWMR010000437.1 GCA_030642995.1 Spirochaetales bacterium | reverse complement strand
GTGGGCGCGGGACTCGGATTTGTATGGGCCGCCGCAGTTGTTCGGTGGGGATAGGAGAAGAAAATGCAACTTGACGGAAAGATCTGTGTAGTCACCGGCGGGGCCCGTGGGATCGGGCGGGCAATGGTGGAGCGGTTCGCCGAGGCGGGCGCAAAACGCGTGTATGCCGCGGACCTGCAGTTTGACGGCTTTGACGAGGTGACCGACGCTCACGAGTGCGTCAAATCGATCTCACTCAACGTGACCGATTCAGAGAACGTGAAATCCGTCATCGGCGAGATACTGGATGCAGAAGGGCGGATTGATGTCCTGGTGAACAATGCCGGCATCACACGCGACGCGCTCATTCAGAAGATGACGGATGCGGAATGGGACGCCGTGGTTGCGGTGAATCTCACCGGCGTCTTCAACGTAACCCGTGAGGTGGGCCCCGTAATGGCCGTCGCCGGGTCCGGCGTCATTATCAACATGTCAAGCGTGGTCGGCATCGACGGGAACGTGGGGCAGTCCAACTACGCTGCCACCAAGGGCGGGGTCATTTCCATGACCAAGACGTGGGCAAAGGAGCTCGCCCGCAAGGGCGCGCAGGTGCGGGTAAACGCCATTGCTCCCGGCTTCATCAGGACTCCCATGACCGAGTCGGTGCCGCAGAAGATCCTGGATGGCATCGTCGGGCGAACGCCACTCGGGCGGATGGGGGAGGCGAGTGACGTTGCGTCGTGCGCTCTCTTTCTCGCGAGTGACGAGTCCGGCTTCATAACCGGGCAGACGATTCGCGTGGACGGCGGTCTGGTGTTTTAGGAGGAGAGAACGGCATGGTAGATTGGCTCGGACAGTTCACATCAAAACTGAAGACGATAGATGAAGCAATCCCGGCGCTACCCAAACAGGCCTCCGCGATCATGGGGATGGCGTCCATGGAACCGCAGGGGTTCATGAGCAATGTTCACCGATTTGCCGATCACTTCGAGAACTTCCACATCCTGTCCTGCCTCAACCTCAATTCGTACGAATTCTGTGAGGACCCCGAGTACGAAGGAACCTTCGTCAACGATAACTGGTTCTATGGACCGTCAAATCGCAAAGCTGCGGCGGCCGGCTACAAGCTGGTCGATTTCATCCCAAACAATCTTCACCGAGCCGGCGGACAGAAGATCAAGGCATTGAAGGACGAAGGGCAAACCATCGTTTACTGGGGGCCGGCAACGGTCCTCCACAAACCAACCGGCTTTTTCAACCTCGGACTCTGCAACGTCTACGAGCTCGAAGCCATTGAGGCGGCGGACGTGGTCGTTCTGGAGGTGAACAAGCATGTTCCGTGGATCCACGGTGATACCCAGGTCCACATAAGTCAAGTGGACATGCTCGTGGAGCATCACAAGGAGCCGCCGACCATCCCGGCGTTGGAGCCAGGACCGATTGAAAGGGAAATTGCTTCCCATATCGCAAAGCTGGTCGGGGACGGTGCGACTCTTCAGATTGGCATTGGCGGTATTCCGAACGCGGTCGCCGCGCAGTTGGCACACAAGAAGAACCTCGGCATTCACAGCGAGATGTTCACCGAGAGCATGATTGATCTCTTCGAGGCAGGGGCGATCACGAACTCCCGGAAGAGTCTGTGGCCGGGGAAGTTCGTGTTCACCTTTGCCCTGGGGAGTCTCCACATGTACGAGTGGCTCCACGACAACCCGGCTGTACTGGAGTTGCGCGGGAGCTATGTCAACGACCCCTTCGTCATCGCACAGAACGATCGTATGGTGAGCATCAATACCGCATTGAGTGTTGATCTCACCGGGCAGGTCTGTTCCGAGTCGCTGGGAACGGTGCAGTACTCAGGAACTGGAGGCCAGTTGGACACGCACCGGGGCGCACAGAAATCTCGTGACGGCAAGGGCATCATTGCTCTGCGTTCCACAGCCAAGAAGGGCACGGTTTCCACAATCACGCCTATGCTGGTGCCGGGCTCTCAGGTTACCGTTCCGAGGCAGGATCTTGACTGGGTCGTGACCGAGTACGGCGCCGTACACCTCGCCGGGCGGACGGTCTCTGAGCGTACCAGACTGCTTATTTCCATCGCCCATCCCGATTTCAGGGACGGGTTGATCAACGAAGCCGAAAAGATCGGCTATCTGTAGGAGCTCAAGGAGTACACGATGGAGCGAGTCTACATAGTTGCCGCCCGCAGAACCGCCATTGGGAGTTTCGGTGGCACTCTCAAGGACGTGCCGGCGCCGCGTCTTGCTGCAACGGCAATTGAGGCAACATTGAACGATTCCGGCGTTGCGCCCGAGCGTGTGGATGAGACCATCGTCGGAACAATCCTGACCGCCGGCCAGGGCATGGGTCCGGGACGGCAGGCGTCAATCTACTCCGGCATTCCGGTGGAAACCCCCGCATACGCGGTGAACATGCTCTGCGGGAGTGGGATGAAGGCCATCATGCTCGCCGCCGACAGCATTCGGCTCGGACATTCAGGTGTTGTGGTTGCAGCAGGAACCGAGAACATGTCCCGCACGCCGTATCTCGTTCCGGCGTGCACCCGATTCGGCTCGAAGTTTGGGAACATGGAGCTCACAGACCACATGGTCCTTGACGCTCTCACCGATGTGTTCAATGACTACCACATGGGCGTGACGGCCGAAAATGTCGCGCGCAAGTACAGCATCACCAGAGTCCGGCAGGATGAGTTCGCCGCCGGG
>DAOWMR010000366.1 GCA_030642995.1 Spirochaetales bacterium | reverse complement strand
GCCGGTCAGGGGTCGAATGCGATCGTTACTCTCTAGAAATCGGTAGAATCCGGGGAGTTTCTTGAGTGAGCGATACATCTCATCAGAGATGGACTCCGCATCAATGAATACGTATCCCGGGAAAATCGCAGTGAGGGTTTCCACCCTCCGACCTTTGCGTCGGATGGTCAGTTTTCGCCGGGGCCAAAAGAACGACAATTCCGTCGGCAGATCTGCGCCCGTCCGGGTCAGTTGTCGCGCGGCGTGAACAAATCGCTCTTCCCGTCGTGGCTGGACGCTCACAACGTAGAAACTCATGACTCTCGCCGGCGGAACCTGAACTGGTTTCGAATGCCTTCCAGCTTCTGTGCTTCGCGTGGATCAGTTCGGGCCTTGTCGAAGTACTCGAGGACGAAAGCCAGAAACACCGAGAGGAAGAATGCGGTAATAGTCACGATGATGCAGATCGTGCCGCGGCTCGGGGAGGTCTTGATCTCAGGAACCTCCGCCGGCTCAATCACCTGGAAAACACGAGAGGTATCCTGGGCTTCAATTCGGGCCCGCACCATCTCGGCTTGGAACGTGAAGTAGATCTCCTGCTTGAGCTGGAGATCACGCTGCAAATCCAAATACATCGACGTAATCTGTCCGAGCTCATCCCGGGGGATGGTCAAGGGCGAATAGACCCTGAAGCCGGTTTCAAGTTCCGAAACAAGCTGTTCCAGTAATGCAATGTCTCGGTCAGTGCGCAGGACCTGTGGATCGTCCGGGTTTTCCACGTACTGCAGGAGTTGCTGCCGTTGTCGTTCCAGGTCGAACAGCTGGATTCGATACTGGACGATCAGTTCGAGCGTTTGAGTGCCTTGAGCGACCGGATCAACAACTCCATATTGACGCTGGAATGCTGCGAAATCTTCCCGCGCCCGCTCTACGTCGTCCTCGAGCTGTGTGAGCTGGAGTTGAATTGCCTCGGATCGGGCCCGTGCATCGTCGCGGGTCAGGAAGGTGAACCGTGCCTCGAGAAGCTCTACAACTCGGAGGAGCACATCTGCGGCGAATACGGGGTCAATGCTCTGGAACTTGACCAGCAGGATGCCGCTTCCGGCGTCGTACTCGGCAGTCAGACTCGATCTCACAGAGACCCGTGCTGCCGTCTTCGGATTCTCGCTTTCGGAGTGGGCTTCGAGAAGATCAAACTCTTGGATGATCTGGTCGATGACCCAGTTGCCTATGAGGAGTGATTGGGCGAGTGCGGCGCTGTTGTCGCTACCGGTGCCGGAGATTCCGGCAAGACCGGCGATGATCCCCAGGTCGGTGTTTGTAAGTGCGGCGGAGAGGCCGCTTCCGGTACTTGGATCGGTCAGGAGAACCTGCGATTCCGGCTCGTAGACGTTCGGGAGGGGGTTATACGGCGAGTCCGACGGCATCCGTAGGGTGTAGATGGAAAACAGAACAATCCCGATTGCGGCAAAGAAGGTGGTGAAGAAGATCAGTCGCCATCGCCGTGCCAGCACTGCAATGAGATCGAGAAGAGATATTGTGTCGTCTCGACCGTCCATCCCGGGAATCTCATCCGCCGTTGTGGTGCTCGTATTTATCTGCTCTGTGTCATTCTGCGAATCGCTCACCGTGAGGAGCCTCCGGAGGGTCGGCCGCAGGGCCGGTTGGTGATAGGAGAAACTACCACGGTGTGTTGAAATCTTCAACCAAGCCCGTGGTTCAGCATGGGTGCAGATTGTGCCGACAATGAGATCGGGATACGTCTGGAGCCCGAGGTGTATAATGTATAGAGAACGCCGCAGTCTTCTCCTGTCAGCACTGTTGTTGTTCGCGGTGAGCTCTGCCGGTGCGGAGACTTTTGCGGTCTCTGTGAGGTTGGAGACCGGTCCCGAGGACGAGCCGCAGCTGAGCCTGCTGCTGGCGAGCATTGAGGAAGGCGCCATGGAAGCGATGTTCGCCGCCGGCCACATCGTCTTTGACATAGACGTGGATGGCGCCTCTGAATCAACGAGGTTCAGGGCAATTGATCTTGCCCGCGCCGGCGGGGCGAGCTTTCTTGTGCTCATAGATGCTACATTCGAGTTGGTCCCCGGACGAGGCCCGGTTCCCTCTCTGGCAACTGTCACGGTCGTGGACGTTGACTCGGAACAGGAGAGACCGGCGGATCCCGTAGATCCGCGCACTCTGGCGGGCGCGGAGGAGATGTTACCGGCCGAGCTTTCGCTGGAAATCGGGTTGAGAGCGGCTGAGCATGCGCTGAGTGAGATTGGGGAGGTCGAGGGAGTATGGTAAAGCGACCAATTCTGCTCATCTTTCTTCTGGGGATTGCATCGATTATAGGCGCCCAGCAGAGCTGGGAGGGGTTGGCGACGGTCGGCAGATTCGGCCGATTTCCGGCCGGACTCTACGGGGCATCCAACCTCGTGTCTCCGAACTCACTGGTATCGGTTCGCAACCTTGAAACCGGTCTTTCCGAACGGATTATCATCACCGACGGCGTGGAAGAGCCGGGTGTGTTTCTCGTGCTGTCGCCGGAAGCCGCCGCAATCCTGGACGTGTCCGGAAGCGGCGCAACCCGCGTTCGATTGACAACAATTGTCTCCGACACCATACCTCCGGATACTGCATCCGAGCAGCCCTTCCACCCCGACCCGGATATCAATCCGGCTGCGGGAGTTGCGTTGGATATTGAGCTGCCTGGTCTGGATATTGCGGTCGAAGAGGAGCCGGCCGAAGATGAACCTGCCGCGGAGCCGCCCATCGAAGAATCTGCGGAAGTGGCCGTGGAGCCGGTGGAAGTGACAGCGGAACCGGCGGCAACACTCCCGGAACCCGAGCCGACACCCGCGACGACAGAAACGACAACCGGCCGCAGGAGCGGTATTGCTGCCGGCGTTGCGAGGACACAGGTCGGCCGGGCTCAGGAGAGCTTTGAGCGTCCCGACACCGCACTTGAAACCGGTCGGCCGGGACCAATTGCAGAAATTCCGTCGGACATCGGTGAGCCTGAAGTGGAACCCGAAGAGGTGGCAACTGCGGGAATCGCCGCGCTCGATCCGACTGAGGAGACAGTGCCGGTGGTTTCGGCACAACCCGAGATTCCGGACGCCGAGGAACCGGTGATCGTGGAGACCGGCATCGACACCGCGGTGACGGACACGCCGTCGGTAGAAACCGTTGAACCTTCGCCCGCCGAGGAGGGCCCGGAGCCCGTCAATCCCATTCACGATGCAGTCGCCGCAGCAGTGAATCGGATCCCACCTCGCGATTTCTTTCCGCCGCCAGTGGGTGAGGATGGCGATCTGGGATTCGCGGGACTCAATCGGCCGACCGAAGCGGGAGCAATGGAAGTAGAAGTGGCGGAGGCTGTGGCGCCTCCTGTGGATCGTCCGGAGCTAGCGGGGCTGGCGCCCCTTCAAGCAGCGCCTGAGAATCTCCCTGCATCGCTCGCGGAGGCGGCACTACCGCCCGAGGATGTACCGGAAGTTGCGGCTTTCGGTCTGCAGACGCCTCCGACCGAGCGTATCGGCGGG
>DAOWMR010000150.1 GCA_030642995.1 Spirochaetales bacterium | reverse complement strand
TTCTGGCGGCCATTCTCACCCACAACATCGCACTGACCTACCTGCTCGGCATGTGTCCGTTTATCTCCCTCTCAAAGAACCTGCGGACGGCGTCGGGGATGGGGTACGCGGTTATCTTCGTTATTACGCTCACCGCCATCATCAACTGGCCGATCTACCATCTCATCCTGGTACCCACCGAAAGTGAGATCATCTACTACGTGGTCTTCATAGTCGTGATCGCCGCAACGGTGCAATTCGTAGAGATGTTGATGGAACGGTTCTTTCCGGCTCTTCAAGCAGCATTCGGCATCTTCCTGCCCCTGATCACCGTGAATTGCACCGTGCTCGCAGTATCGCTTTTCATGGTCCTGCGCAACTACGACTACCTGACAACCGTTGTATTCTCATTTGGGTCGGCAGTTGGATGGACGCTGGCAATCGTCGTGGTGGCCGCGATCAATGAGAAGCTCAGCCTGATCGGTGACATTCCAAAGGGGATGCGCGGACCTGGCATCATTATGGTGATCGCCGGCATCATCGCACTCGCATTCCTTGGATTCTCAGGCATGGTGGATGTGTCATGAGTTGGCTTCCGCTGCTCATCATGAACGGAATTCTCCTGGCCATTACGCTGATTCTCGCGTTGGCCGGCCGGCTGTTGGTCACCTACGGAACGTGCACAATTAAAGTCACCGAGGGAGACGACACACAGCAATTCGACGTGGAGGGTGGCGGGACTCTGTTAACGGCGCTCACCGAACACGGTGTGAAGCTTTCCTCATCCTGTGGCGGCAAGGGTACCTGCGGCTACTGCAAGGTTCAGGTCGTCAGCGGCGCGGGCCCGCTCCTACCCACCGAAGAAATCCACATGACCCGTGCGGAGAAACTGCGAGGTGTTCACCTGGGGTGCCAGGTGAAAGTCAAGACGGACATGGAGATTGTTATTCCGGATTTCCTGATGACTGTGCGTGAGGCCGTGAAGCACGGTAAGTTCGATGCCCGGACGCGGTGGAAGTTTACCGTAACGTAGGAACCATGGAAAAGATTCAGGGCACAATTGACAAGTATCGGGATGGTCAAATTTCGCTGGTTGGAGTCTCCAGGACGTTAGCCGTCTCTTTGGCTACCTTCCGGAGGAAACGCTCCGGGACATCGCCAGGGAGATTGAGGTACCAATCAGCACATTCTACAGCCTTGTTACCTTCTACAACTCGTTTCGGTTGGAACCCATCGGCAAGCAGCACGTGTGCGTCTGCACGGGGACGGCGTGTCACGTCCGGGGGGCGGAACGCGTCCTGGATACGATGGAGAGGGAACTGGGTCTGGAGGCCGGCGAAACGAGTGATGATCTGGAATACACCCTCGAAACCGTAAACTGTCTGGGTGCGTGCGCCCTCGGGCCCCTCGTTACGGTAAACGGTGAGTACTACGGTAACATTGACCAGAAGAAGGCTCACAAACTTGTTCGCAACATCCAGAAAAAGACAGAGAATTCAGATGCGGGAGTCGATGAATGAGCAAGCTGACGCCTGACACCCTGAACGAGATACGTGACCGAATGCAGCACGGCGTCATCCTTCGAGAGGGCGAGGGGCGGGCAAAGATCGTTGTCCATATGGGTACGTGCGGTATCGCAAGCGGCGCCAGGGAAATCCTTACTGCCTTCACAGATACGCTTGGACCGCTCGGGGATGACATCATACTCACCACCAGTGGGTGTGCGGGACTCTGCAAGCACGAGCCCATGGCCACCGTCCAGCTCGCTGGACAGACACCGGTGAAGTACATCGATCTCACGCCTGCCAAGGTCAGGAAGATAATCGAAGAGCATGTCACGAATGGCTCGATGGTTGCGGCCTATGCGCTTGCAGTGGGAAGCGAGAGGCTCTCGTAATGGATCAGATGAGTCTTCTCGTTTGCGGCGGCACCGGATGCACATCCAACGGATCGCTTGAGATACGCACGGCACTGGAACAGGAACTCGCTCGGCGCGGTCTGGCCCAGGATGTGAAGGTTGTAACGACCGGCTGCAACGGCATGTGCGGACGGGGACCGATTCTCGTAGCCCAACCCGAAGGAGTGTTCTTCCACTCGGTCGCACCCGAAGATGTTCCGGAATTGGTTGAAGCGTATGTGATAGGTGGCAAGCCGCCGGCACGCCTCCTCTACACGGAGGAACAGCGTGGCCCCGTAATCCCCAAGATGTCGGAGGTCCCGTTCTACGCCAAGCAACAACTGATAGCGCTCTCCAACCGCGGGATCATCGATCCCGAAAACCTGGAGGAGTACATCGGCCGCGACGGCTATCAGGCACTTTCCCGCGTCTTGACCACCATGACCGAGGAGGAAGTGATAGACGAAGTCACGCGGTCCGGTCTACGTGGTCGCGGTGGTGCGGGGTTTCCGACCGGACGGAAATGGGCTTTTGCGCGCGCTGCGGTTGGGAACCCGAAATACGTGATCTGCAATGCTGATGAGGGCGACCCTGGCGCGTTTATGGACAGGTCCATCGTGGAATCGGACCCCCATGCAGTCATTGAAGGCATGGCGATCGGCGGATATGCGATTGGCGCGAGCGAAGCCTTCGTCTACATCCGAGGCGAGTATCCACTGGCCCTTGCCAGACTCAATCTCGCCATCGAGCAGGCCCGCACCTACGGACTTCTCGGTGAGAACATCCTTGGTACCGATTTCAGCTTTGACATCAAGGTCAGCGTTGGAGCCGGCGCCTTTGTCTGCGGCGAGGAAACATCTCTCATCGCCTCCCTGGAAGGACGGATGCCGGAGCCACGCGTCAAGCCCCCGTTCCCTGCGCAATCGGGGTACATGGGCAAGCCGACCAACATCAACAACGTTGAGACGTGGGCGAATATTCGGCACATCATTCTTCGCGGTGCAGAGTGGTTCAGCTCCATTGGGTCCGAAACCAGCAAGGGCACCAAAGTATTTTCTCTCGTCGGGAAGGTGAACAACACCGGACTTGTGGAAGTACCCATGGGGATCACGCTTCGAGAGATCGTCTTTGACATTGGCGGCGGCATCCCAGACGGCAAGAAGTTCAAAGCCGTGCAGAGTGGTGGACCGTCGGGCGGATGCTTACCGGAGAGCAAGCTTGACACACCGGTAGACTACGAGTCCCTCACGAAGGCCGGCTCAATCATGGGCTCCGGCGGCCTCATCGTCATGGACGAGACCACCTGCATGGTGGAGGTTGCCCGATACTTCGTGGCATTCACCCAGGAAGAGTCGTGCGGCAAATGCACGCCGTGTCGGGAAGGCACCAAGCATATGCTGGATATTCTCACTGCGATCACCGAGGGGCGCGGAGAGGAGGGTGACATAGAGATCCTTAAGACTATGGCCCGGAACATCAAGGCCACCAGTCTCTGCGGACTCGGTCAGACCGCGCCGAACCCGGTGCTCACCACCATTCGCTACTTCCGAGACGAGTACGAGGCGCACATCAGGGAGAAGCGTTGCCCATCGGGCGTGTGCAAGCCATTGATCAGTTACACGATTGATAAGGAGGCCTGTACCGGCTGCAGAGCATGCGCGATCAGTTGCCCGGTCACCTGTATCACCGGTGAGCGTAAGCTTCCCCACGTAATTGATCAGACCCAGTGTATCAAGTGCGGCATGTGTTTTGACGTGTGCAACTTCAACGCGGTAAGGGTGGAATGATGGTCACCGTGACGATAAACGACACAGCAATAGAGGTGGAGGAGAATACGAGCGTTCTCACAGCAGCAACGCAGTTAGGGGTGAAAATCCCCACGCTCTGTTACAACGAACACCTGAGCGTCCACGGCGGATGCCGAATGTGCATGGTGGAAGATACCGGCACGGGCCGGCTGGTGCCGGCGTGCAGCACCATTGTGACCGACGGACTCGTGGTGGACACCGAAAGCAAGAACGCGGTGGAAGCCCGACGATTCATCGCTGCCTTGCTTCTCTCACGGGCAAGCGATTCGCCGGAGATCCAGGAGTTGGCATCCGAACTCGGTCTGGACCCGAATTCGCCTGACCTCGACCCCGTTTCCAACTACCTTCTCAACCGGAGACCGGAGCGCGAATACACCAAATGTATCCTGTGCAGCTTGTGTGTCCGCGCCTGTGCGGAAATCCCGGAGCGCCATGCTATCAGCGTGTCCGGGCGAGGGATGGCGCGAAAGGTGGTTACGCCGTTTCTGAAGATCTCCGAGATGTGTATTGGTTGTGGATCCTGTGCCTACGTGTGCCCCACCGACGCCATTCTTATTGAAGAGGCCGACTGAGCTGCAATGAGACCGGGAATCAGGTAAAGATGATCTCGGCCCCGGCTGAAAGCGCGTAGAACTCACCGACGGTAAGCACCTTCTCTACCTGGGGACAGAAGTCGTCCATGGAGAGCTTGAACATGTCTACGGTCGCCTTGCAGGCGAAGAGCTTGCACCCGGCGTCAGAAATCATTTCGATGAACTCGCCAATCGGCGGGATATCGAGTGCGTCCATGGTTTTGAGCATCATCCGGGTGGCCATCGCGGACATCCCGGGTATCGCACCGATCCAGGTAGGGATACCCATCGCCGGATTTCCGACGGTCGCAACCTTGATCTTGTTCATCTTCTTCTTGGTCACGGCATCCATGCCGAAGAAGGTGAAGAAGAGTGACGCCTCGATGCCTTCCATGCGGGCGCCATTCGCCATGATGAGTGCCGGGTAGATTCCCTCCAGGCTACCCTTTGAACAGACAATCGAAACTTTCTTGATTTTGCCTTCAGCCATTGTGTCCTCCGTGTTACACGCAGCTCGCGGGCTTGAGGTAGCCTGCAACTCGCGAAGCCTTCTTCACCGGACCGCCCGGAAAGAGTTCGTAGAGACGCTTTGTCTCTACTCCAAGCTTCTTGAGACTGCGAATCGTCGGGAGTTGTTCCTTCGTGTTCATCTGGTCGTGGAGGATATTGATAACCTGCCAGTGGTCATCGGTCAGTTTAATTCCCTCCTCAGCCGCGATCGCTTGCGCGATATCTTCACTCCACTGCGAGTGATCGGTCATGTAGCCCTCGTCGTCGACTTCAACGCTGATGCCGGCGTACTTCATGGTCGCCATTGCTGTGCCTCCTTGCTGATCTTCTTTCCCCGAAGGGTCAATTGCGTCGTAATGAAGGGCATCGGCCTGCCCTTCAGGAGCAGGTACCAATACATCGGTCGGAACGCGAGCTTCCCGAGATGGTTCATCGTCGTTTCCTTCAGCAACCCGAACGGCCCAATTCCAGCGAAGGGGAACGTACCCTCTACTGGTTCCACGTCGTAGTTGAAATCGATAAGGAAACCCTTCCGATTTCCCGACTCGATAAAACAGTTCGCGTGGCCGTCAAAATCCTCGGCGAGCGGCTTCCCCTCTATGAAGCGGAGGATATTCTCGGTGAGTACGTCCGATTCGAAGTGCGCAACCGAACCGGCCTTGGACGCCGGGACGTCGGTCGCATCTCCTATGACAAACACGTTCTCCTTCACCTTCGCCTGGAGCGTGTTCTTGTGCGTCGGGACGAAATTCAGGTCGTCTCCCAATCCGGATCGCTCAATCAGGCTATCACCCATGTTGGTCGGAATAGACGCGAGCAGATCGTATTCCACAGATTTCCCGCCATAGGACGAGATGCGCCGCGCCGAACCGTCCACCGATTCCACCTCAAAGTCGGGCACGAGATCGATTTCTTTTTCCTCGAGGATATGACCGAGTACACCGGACGCAATCGGCTTCGTGAACGCCCCCGAGAGCGGCGTAACCAGAGTAAGCTTCACCCGGTCTCGCATCTTCCGGCGCCGGAAGAAGTCATCGGCCAGGAAGATGAATTCCAGCGGGGCCACGGGACACTTGATGGGCATCTCGGCAATGTGGACAACCAGATTGCCGCCGTCCCACCCGTTCAACCTGTCACGCAGGGCGGTCGCACCCTCGATCGTGTAGAAGTCAAAGGCCGTGTCGTGCCAGTGTTGGCCGGCGAGCCCTTCCGTTTCCTCCGGCACAATCCGGGCGCCGGTCGCGATAATCAGGATCGCGTACTCCAGCGTTCTGCCGTCCGAAAGCGTGACCGAGTTTTTGTCGGTCTCGATGACCTCAACCTTCTCCTGGACAAGCTCCACTCCGCTGGGTATGAATTGCGCTTTCGGCTTCCGGACCTGATCCGGGGAGTAGATACCGAAGGGTATGAAGAGAAACCCCGGCTGGTAGTAGTGCGTGGCATGTTCATCGACAACGGTGATCGTCCATTTCGCGGTGTCTATCTTCCTGGACAGGTGGTTGACCATCATCGTTCCGGCCGTTCCCGCGCCGAGAATCAGGATTCGTTTCACTGTGGGACCTCCAGGTACTGCTTCTCGAGAAAGTTGATCATGTCCCGAATAGCTTCATCCTTCAGCGTGTAGAGGACCTTGCGGCCCTCCTTCTTCTTCTCCAGCAACCCAGCGAGGGTGAGCATCTTGAGTTGCTGAGAGACGTTGGTCAGCTTGCCTGCCTGAATCACTTCAACAATCTCGTTCACGGAGAACCAGTCCTCCCGGAGGAGACACAGGATGCGGAACCGCGCCTTGTTGGCGATCAATTGGAAACGACCGATGACCTTCTCACATACGAGGTCGTTGGAGATGAATCGTTCTTTGTATAGCGACAAATCGTGTTCGTTGATTCAATAATTAATAGACTATTGAACTATAATTGTCAAGTCGATCCGTGCAATTTCGTAATCTTTTCGGGCCGCGGCTGGGTCCGTTTGCCCCGCACGGGCCAATCGGTATATGCTCGGCCCGCAATGATGCGCTTGCGAGCCCGCAAATCCCGGCTTCTGACCGCCGCCGTGGCGATTCTCCTGCTATCGGCTCCATACCTCCTCGCACAGGAGTCACAACTCGTCCAGGTCTATGCGAT
>DAOWMR010000410.1 GCA_030642995.1 Spirochaetales bacterium | reverse complement strand
TCCAGTTGACGGAATTCTCGCAATTTGCGATGTCGACCATCGCATTCTACGTTCTTCCTCTGTTCATCTACGAGTTATGGTTGTTTTTCCATAATGATTTGAATCGAATTCTACGCGTTGCGTGGCCGATCCGGGCTGCTGCGTACAGCTACATTTCTATCATGATCCTAATATTCCATCCGATTGTCAGCCATGAATTCATCTACTTTCAGTTCTAGGCATGAATGGAAAGTCCTGGTTTTTGTTGCAGTGGTTCTGCTGCAACTGTAGTCGACCTGTGTGAGCGATTCAAGCGCGACGAGTACCGCCGCGCTACCGGGGACCACCAAGACCGCGAATTGGACCTTGCAATCGGATCCGCATTTATACATAATACTTCTATGCATAGAGGAACAAGGTAACTGATGGCGGGAGCCGTGCCCGAGTACGGACTGCCGAAGGATCTCATTGCGGCCTCTGCGGTGCCGCTCTTGCTCGCAATTCTTGCCGAGGGAGACAGCTATGGATATGCGATCATCAAGCGGATCCGGGATGCATCGGCCGGCAAAATTGCGTGGTCGGAAGGAATGCTCTACCCGGCGCTGCACCGGCTTGCCGATCAGGGCCATGTAAAACCCTGCTGGCGGCAGGCGGAGAACGGCAGAAGACGAAAATACTATCGGATTACGGAAGCCGGCTCAGAGGAGCTCGCGCGGCGCAGAACGGAGTGGGCCATGGTGAACGAGACGATTGAACTGTTGGGAGGCAACGACAATGGAGTTTGACCTGGAAGCGGAAATACGGAAGTGGCGGGATCATATTCGCGGTACGGGCCGTGTGGGCTCTGCGGATCTGGAGGAACTTGAGGCTCATCTGCGCGACGGCATAGATGAGCTCTCCGGCTGCGGGCTGGACGGCGAGGAGGCGTTTCTCATTTCGGTACGTCGATTGGGGAATGTCACCGCAATGGGCGAGGAGTTTGCCAAGGTCACGAGCGAGAACCTCTGGCGACAGATGGTCCTCATCCCCTCATCCCCGGCGGACCAGAGGCGACACGCCCGCGAGTTGGGCATCGTCGTGATACTGGGCCTCCTGGCAGGCGTGCTGGGCAAGATTCCGGCGACGCTAGGTTACGGCTCAATGACGGGCGGTGAATTGGTCTACGTGAAGAACTTAACCTTCTTCGCGTTGGTCGGTGTGGGCGCCTATCTTGCATGGAAACGATCGCTCACGTTGAGGTTCATCCTCGCGGTCGCCGGTATCTTCGTCGCCGCCGCCATCCTCGTGAATCTCTACCCGTCGTACGGTCCGAACAACACGGCACTGCTCCTCGGCGTTCACCTTCCAATTGCCTTCTGGCTCCTGCTCGGTCTCGTTTATGGCGGGAAAGGATGGCAAAGATCGGAAATCCGAATGGATTTCGTTCGATTCACCGGTGAGGCATTCATCTACGCGGTTCTGATCGGGTGTGGCGGGATGGTCCTGGTTGGGGCAACCTCGGTCTTGTTCGATCTCGCGGGTGTGGACGCAAGCGGCTTCATTGAGAACTACCTGGTTGTGTTTGGCGGGCTGGCCATACCCATCGTGGCCGTCTACCTCGTCGAACGCAAGAAGACGGTCATAGAGAACATCGCGCCGGTCCTTGCTCGGGTGTTTACGCCGCTTTTCCTGTTGCTCATCATCAGTGTTCTCATTGCCGTGTCGGTGTCCGGCGGGGTTCGCGACAGTCGTGAAATTCTGATCTCGCTCGATCTCCTGCTGGCCGTCGTTCTCGGCCTGGTGCTGTACACCATGTCCGCTCGGGAGGAGGAAGGTCCGATGAAACCATCGGACTGGCTGACCTTCGGTCTCCTTCTCACGGCATTGATTCTTGATGCTGTCTCGCTGTCGGCGATCATATTCAGGCTGTCGCACTATGGGCTCTCCCCCAACAGGGTTGCAGCACTCGGTGAGAACGTCGCCCTGTTGGTTAATCTGCTCGGACTTGCCGTTGGCTATGCTCTCTTCGTGTTCCGCAAGATCGGCTATCGGCGCATCATCGCTGCGCAAATGAGATACCTGCCGGTCTACTTTGTCTGGACGCTCTTCGTGGCGCTTGCCTTCCCGCCGTTGTTCGGGTTCCGGTAGAAGCGCGGCCAGTCACCGCGCAAACACCAGCCGGGAATGTACGCCCTACCCTGGGTCGCCGAGGACCGACACGACAAGGAGGCCCGGCCCGGCCTGCGTGCCGATGACCGGTGTCGCCCGGGATTCGTAGATCTCAGCTCCCGGGAATTTCCCGGTTAGCGTGTCATGGAGGGATGCCGCGCCAATTCGGCCGCCTCGCCTGAGGTACTCCGTGGTGTCGAAGGCGGCCAGGAATCCCACGTGCGGGCGTGCCTCGCGGGCCGCTGCCGCCACCTCGGAGCGCGTTGCCCCGGAGGCTGCCGCCTCTGCTGCACGTATGGCCACAAATCCTTCGGCGATGGTGGCTCTCGTGCTATCAACCACCGTCACCTTCCCCTGGGCTTCGGCGAGGGTGATCGCGCTGTGGCTGGACATTCCGTTAGTCCGAGGGATTGGAATCGGTGCGCACCGTTGGTACGAGGTGGTCGGGATCTTTGTGCTGTCGCTCTCTATCCTTGCCTTGAAACCGACTTGCCTCCGGCGCCGTCTGGGAGACCTCCATGCCGGTCGCGATCCCGCCCATGCCGATGAGGAGGCTTGAACACACATGTCCGATCATGTCAGGGCGTGTTCTCCACGAGGTCCGTATTCTCTACCAGATCGCGGGCCAGCCGCGTGAGCAGACGCGGCGGATTGACGAGGAATCGGGAGGTCTGCATGTCAAGAACCCCCGTCATGGGGCGGCCTTTCGGGCTGTATCCTCCGAGGAGTGCGAACCACCGATCCCGGTATCGGGCGACGGCAATGAGAACAACGTCAACATCCTCGATCAAACGGCCGCTCACGAGATCCAGCCACGGAGCGAAATCC
>DAOWMR010000297.1 GCA_030642995.1 Spirochaetales bacterium | reverse complement strand
ATGCTGCCACAGAACCTGGACTCGCTGGAAAACATCTCCGCCTTTGTGATCCGGAAGCGAAACGGGGCACAGTAGGAAAATGATTGAGATTGGTAGCGACATGCTGCGGCGCTTTCGTGAGTACTACGACTTTGTTGGTGGGTTGGGCGAGGGCATAGACCCATTGCAGGCCGCAATGTTCGTGGAACTCGAGTTTGGGTTGACTATTCCGGATGACACAATAACCTCGGAGAACCTTGGCCACGCGCAGGCTGCCGCCGACTTGGCAGGGCGGTTGCAGGATCCCCGGGCAAAGCCTGCCTGAGATGTGCGGTATCTGTGGAGCCCTAAACACTGGAGGCCATTCTGTCTCCGTCCCGGACGTCCGTCGGATGGTATCTGCCTTGCGTCATCGCGGTCCTGACAGCTCCGGCATTCTGGATGATCACAGAGCAATCCTCGGCCACACTCGCTTGAGCATCATAGACTTCTCTACCGGTGACCAGCCGATGGGGACCCCGGACCAGCGATTCTGGATTGTATTCAACGGTGAGATCTTCAACTACCTGGAGTTGAAACGGGAACTCTCAGAGCTTGGGCACGCATTTGTGACCAGGAGCGATACAGAGGTCATTCTGGCCGCCTTTCGGCAATGGGGAACCGGCTGTCTTGAACGCTTGAACGGTCAGTGGGCGCTTGCCATCTGGGACCGGGAGAAGCAGAGCCTGCTTCTGTCTCGCGACCGTGTCGGTATTCGCCCACTCTACTACTCGTGGATTGGCAAGACGCTGGTGTTTGCCTCCGAGGTAAAGGCGCTTTTCCAATGCTCCGGTCTGGACCGCAGGCTGAGCCCGGAAGGGATCGGGCAGATCTTCACTCTCTGGGGTCCCGTTGCGCCCGACACGGCATTTGACCGTGTCTTTCAGGTGAAACCGGGGCACTGGGTTGAAGTGAATGGTCGGACGGCGGAAACCAGCTCAGGCAGATACTGGTCACCGTCATTCCCTCACGACGCACCGGCGCGCGATGCGACGCTTGTAGAGAACACCGAACGATTTCGAGATACCCTGATCCGTGCCGTCCAGTTGCGCTTTGACCGGAGCGATGTTCCGGTTGGCGCCTATCTGTCAGGCGGCCTGGACTCGTCGGTCACCACCGCCATTCTCGCCAGGCACACCTCCGTGCCTCTATCGACCTTCTCGCTTGTCTTTGCGGACGAGGAGTTCGACGAGTCTCAGTACCAACGGATGGTAGCCGACCACCTCGGGACTCATCATGAGTCGGTAGTCGTCACTGCTGCAGACATCGGGGAGGTGTTCCCGGAAGTTGTCTATCACGGCGAGCAACCGATCCTTCGGACGGCGCCCGCACCGCTCTATCTTCTCTCACAACTTGTGCGTGACTCCGGCTACAAAGTCGTGGTTACCGGAGAAGGTGCCGATGAAATGCTCGCCGGTTACGACATTTTCAGAGAGGCAATGGTCCGATCCTTTGTTGCGGCCGCACCTGAATCGACACTTCGGAAGGAGATCGTACTCCGACTCTATCCGTGGATGCGCCGGTCGCCGGCCAAGGCTCCTGCCTTTGCAAAAGCCTTCTTCGCTCAAGGGGCGAACCCCGCCGACCCGGGCTTTTCACACCGCCCGCGCTGGAACACAAGCGCCGCACTCCTTCGCCTGCTCCGACCGGAGTTCCGCGCGCCCGAGGCAGATTCCATAACCACACGCTTCCTCTCCGATCTCCCGGACGCGTTCCAGTCCTGGCACCCGCTTGAACGGGCGCAATACCTGGAGATCGCCTCAATCCTGCCCGGCTACATCCTTTCGGCCCAGGGCGATCGGATGCTCATGGCCAATTCGGTTGAAGGGCGATTCCCATTCCTGGATCCTGAGGTCATGGAGCTCGCTGGTGAGCTACCGCCGCGACACAAACTCATGGGATTGGACGAGAAACACATACTGAAGCGTGCGTTCGGTCATCTCGTTCCACAAGAAGTCGTGAAGCGGCCCAAGCAGCCGTATCGTGCCCCCGATGCGGCCAGTTTCTTCTTTGGCGGCGATGAACCGGAGTGGCTGAACGAAATCTTGAGCGAGAAGACGGTAGAGAAGGCCGGAGTATTCAATGCCAAAGCAGTCTCCGGACTGACCGGGAAATGCCGGGCCGCCGGCGGAACGGGCATGAGCAACACGGACAACATGCGACTGGTTGCCGTTGTCTCCACGATGCTTCTGCACCATCAGTTTATTGCAAATTTCCAAACATCGGCCCCGGCGTCAGATGCGCACATACCGCTGCACCGGGTTTCTCGGAAGACGTGAATGCAAAGTCTCGGAACAACTGGGAGAATTCTATGAAACATCGACGAGTCATCACAGTCCTGATCGCACTTGCAGTCGTAGTACTGCTTGTTGCCTGTCCGAATCCCGGCCTCGGCCCGGATCCGATAATTGAGGGCGAGGATCCAGATCCGGTTGATCCTGGTACGCTTCTGCAAATACCAGATGACGCCACGCCCTCCTCAGGCGGGCCTGGAACTTTCTATGCCGTGATCTCCGACCTTCAGGATGGTTCGGTCAGTTTGATGACGAGCTCTGCTGCGAGTCCTGCCGAGATCGTGACGATTGTAGACGGAGATATCAGCCCTGCACACCCACTCGTGCGGCTCTCCGCCAATTCCGAGAATGTTGCGTACGTGAATGCCGCAGGCGACCTGATTGTCCGCGATCGACTCGGCGAGAACTCATACGTTGCTCGATCATACGCCGACGGTGCGGCCGACATGGACGAGTTTTGGTGGTATGGTAATAACATACTCCTGTTTTCGACCGGCGGCTCAATCTCCCGTGCGACGCTATCCGAATCAGGGTTGGATCCGCCGAGGCCCATCATCGGGAGCGCGTTCTGTCATCACGACTTGGCGCAAAATCCATTTTCTGCAATTGCAGGCGGAATCGAGGTCGCGTTGACCTACATCAACGAGTCTGCTGGAGGAAACCAGGTAATTATCTATGTGGGCGACTACCTCGATGATGGAAGTTCTGGGGAAATCACCAACATCGTGCCCACGGTGGCTATTGCCAACGCTTTCCGTATCGGCTTCGACCCCATGTTGACTTGGCTGAGCGACGATGTTCTTGTGTGGCGCGTAGACGAAACTGTCTCCACTCTGTGGTTCGCGAACGTGGCGGATTCTCCGGCGGCGTGGGGTTGGGTTGAAATCGAAGGCGCCAATGCTCCCACCGATTTCCTTCTCGCCCCGAATGGCGATACGATCTATCTGTTTGGCCGTGGCAGTATCGTGACTTCCGCGCCAATACCGACGGTCCAGGGCGACTACGACGCTGAACTCTTCTACACAGACAACATTGAATACACCGTCTCCAAGCTTGCCTTTTCACCTTCCGGTAGCTATTTCCTAGTCGGGAACCGAAGCAGGCTGCGGTGTTTCGACTCGGCAGATCCTTCGGTTCGATACAGGTGGTGGGAAGACACCGAGCTTGAGCAGCAGCTGGATGACGTTTCGTTAGAGGTCCTCCAGATCTGGTGGAAATAGGACCACCGGCGTGCAGATTCACGACTTCGTTCTGGGAAGCGCATCGCGGAGCCCGAAGACTCCCTACCTCTGGGCCTCCGGCGACTGGACCGATTACCGGACTGTTGCTACCTCTGCACTCCGGCTGGCACGGTACTTGGCGCGCGATCTCGGAATCGCCCGAGGTAGCCGCGTTGCACTTCTCTGGGAGAACGCTTCGGGCGCCGTCGCAAGCATGTTCGGCATCCTCGTCGCCGGTGGGGCACTGGTCCCGGTCAATACTGATCTCAAGGGCCCAGACCTCGCCTACATCCTGAACCACAGCGAGGCGGAAGCGCTCATTGTGAGTCCGCGTCTGACTCGGCAGGTTGCAGATGTGGCGGCTGATCTCACAACGGTCCGTGTGATTGTGACGGATGCGCAGATACCCGAACATAGGCTTGCGGGGATCTCTCGGGTGTCCTGGACGGAGATTGCCGGTAGCGGGGCGGAACTGAACGCTCCCGTTCCAACAACCGACGAAGACCTGGCGGCGATAGTCTACACATCGGGCAGCACCGGAACTCCCAAAGGTGTCATGCTCTCTCACCGAAACCTGGTGAGCAACATGCACTCCATCGTGGAGTACCTGAAGTTGGGCCCGGAGGACCGGGTGATGATGGTCCTGCCCCACTTCTACATCTATGGGTTGTCTCTGCTGCTCACCCACACACTGGT
>DAOWMR010000171.1 GCA_030642995.1 Spirochaetales bacterium | reverse complement strand
CTGCCGAACGCGTCATGCTCATACCGGGCGACCGGCCCGATCGTGTCCGAGATCGATCCGAGAAAACCGAGGGAGTCGTACGTGTAAGTACGAATGTTGCCCCGACGGTCCGTGTGTGTGGTAACGTCTCCCGCCGCCGGCATTCCGGGCGCTTCGTACGTGAAGGTATCAGCGGTACGATCCGGATAGTCCACTCGGGTGAGATTCCCCCGGCCATCGTAGTGGTAGTCGGTGAGTTGATCGCGTCGGTCGGTGTGGGTCTCCGGCAGGTCGAACGAGTTGTAGATCCAGGCCGCTGCCGTCCCGTCCGGGTAGTCGACGCGGAGCAGGTTGTGCCGATTGTCGTACGCGTACCGGTACTCGGTTCCGTCCGTGGCACGATGGTAGGTTCGGTCGCCGGTGCTGTTGTAGGCGAAGAACTCGGAGAGACCGCCCGGATGTTCGGCGTCGCCCTCGTGGTCGATTCGGGAAACTCGCCGATCGGCGTTGAAATGATGCACCGTCTGGACACCGCTGGGATTGGTATGAACGGTACGATCGGGAGAGGTAAAATCAAAGACCTCGGCTTTGCCTTCTTCGTCCGTCGTCGTGGTAGCCCGGAGCGCGCCACGGGCGTACTCGTAGCTGTACTCCCGGAATGATCCGTCGGGTTTGGTGATCCGGGTGATGCGCGTTCCGGTGTACTCGTATCGCACGGTGTCACCGGCGGGATCGGTCACGGCGGCAAGCCGGCCGGTTGCGCCATAGGCGTAGCAGATGTGGGCCTCTTCGGGCGCGTGGATCTCAGTCAGAAGGCCGGTTGGGTTGCGGTCCAGCCGGACTTCCCGGCCACGACTGTCGGTGATTCGGCGAAGCTGCTCCTCGGTGTCGTAGTGAAGCGCGGCCCAATTCCCGTTGCGATCTTCAATGCGCAGGAGTTGTCCGCACACGCCGTAGGTCCAGCGCGACCCATCCTTCCGGCTCAGAAGAAACTCTCCATCGGGCGTCAGACGCAGTGTGTCATCAGTCGGTTTCTCAGGCCTCAGGTCCGTGCCGGAAGGGTAGTAGTTCGTGCAGCCGGCGGAGTATGTTCGTACACTCTCCATGTCCGCGACGCTCACGTAGGAAAACCGCCGGGGAATGCCGTCGGTATCAATCAGCGTCACCGAGTCGTTACCGGCCGCGCGAGCGTTCTCCGCCACGGATCCAGACACTCCGGGCCCAAATCGATTGTTGCGCTCGGCGTGGGATTCCGCCCGATCAGCATCCAGACCATAGGCTTCCGCGACCATATGATGCTCGGCCGCGGCGGTGTAGAGGGAACCGAGCGCCCCGGTCGTCACCGTTCCGTAGGCGACGACAAGGTTGGAGAGGTGGGTCTGGAATTGGCTCACAACCGCCTCGCCTTCGGCCACCAGCCGCCCGGCAATTGCGAGCTGTCGGTTTATCTCACCGATCACGACCGTCCGGTACGCACCGGCGTAGGTGAGTTTGAAGCGTGCGAGCGCGTCGTAGGTCCGCCGGGCTTCTCTCAGCCGTGCTGTTGCGGCGCCCATCGGGCCCGTGATGACGGCGCGAGATGCGGCATAGATCGCGGCCAGTGATGCAACGTCGGCGGCAAGAATTGAGGCGGCGTTGCCGGCGGCGACGGCCTGCACGTCGGCTGCACGCCGAGACTCCCCGAGTACGATCCGCGTATCGAGCGACAACCACCAGGCCGATCCGAGCGACCCGGCGAGGCCAAGGTCACTCCGATGGACGCGCTCGACAACAATGGAGACAGCTCCCGCCGAGAGAGCCAGATCGATCTCACTCGTCGTGAACATACCGGAGGCCACCAGCACAGGATCCCCGGAGGCCTCTTCGTTTCCTACGTTGGTGGACTCGTCAACACCGGCGGCGGCGCCGGCTGCTTCTGCCGCGGCCTGGTCTTCCGCGTCCCGCAGTACCAGATCCTCGTAACTCACCAGTGTTGCGGGGGTGGCTGCGACAAGGTCGTCCTGCTCGTCCGCTACCGTGAGTCCCGGTCCCGTCGGATCAACGGGAGGCAGGCTGTCCGCCGGCAAGGTGTCGGCGTCGCCAACGACGATGGATTCGTACACGGCAGGTTGGAACTTCAGGACCCTGGACGATATCGTGTGGGTCCCGGCGCCAAACGGCGAGACGTCAATGTACTCCACCGTCCGTTCGGCAATCCTGCGTTCAATCTCGTCGGGACTGCCGGAGGATAACCAGACCTTGATGACGTCGTGGGCCTCGTAACGTAACGTGTAAACACCGGTCGCGGAGACATAGGTCACATGGACACTGTGTGCCTCTTCAACGAGTTGATAGCCCGGAACAACAAGCAGGGTCTTCTCAAACCCAGCGGTGGTGCCGACACCCGCCAGGATGAGCAGGGCCACCAAAATCGCATCGGCCGTCCGACGCGGGGCGTGACGCAGGCGGCTCATTCCATCACCTCGTAGAAGAGCCGATGCAACAGCCCCGGACCATCAGGAAGCGTCGGGACCCAGGTTGAGTCGGCGACGAACTCGAGTGGCGACTCCGGATCGGCGCCTCGGAAGTAGGCAATGTCGTGTGAAAGCTCGGCACTCCCATTCCCGGCCAGCGGAATGTAGTGCACCGAGAGTCCACCCGCGAATGGATTGCCGGCCGGGTTGAACCACTGGGTGACGACCGCATTCGCCACGGCTGCGTCCAGCGCCGCGGCTGCCGCGTCGGCGAGATCGTAGTCCCGACCGACCACCTCGGCCATGTGCCGGAGATCGATGGCGAGGTCGCCGGGAGTGGTGTAGAAGTCCTCGACGTTGTAGAAGAGGCTTTCCCGAAGGTCGTCTCGATAGCTTGAGTCGGGAATGGAAGCATGGAGCTGATCGCTGAGCTCGTTGAGAGCCAGATTGACGGAGTCGATCGATCCGAGATCGATCACCGAAATTGTCCCCGACGAGAACGAACCGTAGTTCGATTGGAAGCTCTCAACGGCTGCATCACCGAAATCCGCCGGCGTTTGGCCGGAACCGGCGAATCGGGTCAGCAGATCGTCGTATTCCCATCCATCGGCAGGGATGAGGTCCTGCGAGCCGATCATGATCCCCGCGCAACGACGCAGTTCATACGCAACTTCGATAGATGCTGAGAAACAGGTGTCGAACGCGATCGCATCGACGTGATGGCCTTCAATGGCCGCTGCAAGCTCCGCGGTGAAGAGGGCGTCCCCACCCGAGGTGTCGTCAAAGCCGGTTGCCCGGTACCCCGTGCCATGACCCCAGATCACCAGCGCCAGGTGCTCGGGAGCGTACTGCGCGTCCCCAAACGAAAGGAGCGCATCAAGGATGGCCGGGTCCGACAGATCCAGCTCCACCTCCTCACCGAACGGATCTATGCCGAGTTCGGCTGCCGCAATGGGCATGGAGTTGATCTCGCCGTCAATCCCGTCGGGATCGTGGACGATCTCGTAGAGTCGGGTGCCGGTCCAGTCGCCGTTGGAGGCGTCGTAACCGGCAATCCGATCGACAAGGGCAAGCACGGTGATGCCCGACCCTGAGAGGTCCACACCCTCGAGTTCGTTGAGGTCCTCGATAGCCTGGGCCTCCAGATCGTTGTCCGCACTCATGTACAGGAGCACGAGCCAGTTGCTTGCGCCGCTACCGAGTACGGTGGTATCGAGCGGGCCGATGACCGTCGCCGCGGAACAGCCGGCAAGCAAGCAGATGACGATCACGGAGGCCACCAGGGCGCGGGCGGTATGGCCCGGTGCGCGGCTCACTCCATGTCTCCCTGGTACACGTAACTGCCGGGATTCCGCCAGACTGAGCCGTCGGCAAAGGTTGCCGTGGTCACCCGAAAGCGACTCACCGCGAGTGAGACGGTCTCGAACGGCACGTGATCATCAAGGCTCGTGCAGAGCGAGGCGGACTTCCCCGCCGAAACCCGGCAGTGCACGGCTGCCGTGAAGCTGTTGGCTCCAAAGGCAGGAACCGGTGCACCGGCGTCATCAAAGAGAGAAAAATCGATCTCAAGTCCGACGATTTCGCGGTCTGTCGTGTTTCCAATTGTGTAGTAGAGACCCGCAACCGAGTGGAGCGCGCCTCTGTCACCAATCAGCGTGGTGACGGATTCGTACTCAATGGGCGCCGGCCCCAACAGAGGAACCGCGCAGGACGCGAAGATGCCGAGAATGACCGCGACACACGCGAATGAACGCTGTGCGACTCTGCAGTTTCGGTTTTCCATTGAACTCCCCGGCAGATCGAAGCAGGAGATCAATCCCCGGCGTTAAGAGGACCGATGTCCACTTTCGATGACTGCCTGTCCACTTCCTACAGGGAAAACCGGAGCGCCGCTTGAATATCGCCGTGATTCTCAGTCGTTTCATCGCCGTCGCGCTGCTCGGCATCCCAACCTGCATCTGGGATCTTCGCCACCGGCGCATCCCGGACAGGCTCACGATCTCCGCCTTTGTCACCGGAGGATTCCTCTGGGTGGTCACGTCGCGGGGAACGTGGTGGGAGATGGCAATTGCCGTGAGCTTTGGGCTGCTCATTCCGCTCACCGCCCGAATCGTTACTGCCGGCGGACTGGGATGGGGAGACATCAAACTCTCGGCGAGCCTCGCGCTGTTCACGGGGTGGCCGGGGATTCTTGTCGCGCTTGGTGCGAGTGCGGCTCTGGCGCTCGCAGGCGTTATCGTGACAGGTATTCTCCGAAATGAATCAGGAGTCCCGTTTGGCCCGTTCCTCATAGGTGGTGCAATCATCGCAATGATGGGAGAGGTCCTCCCCGGAGAGTGCTTTCTATGAATTTTCGTTTCGGATGGGTTCGATTGTTAATCGTGGCGACCGGCGCACTCGCTGCAACTGCGCCGCTTTACGGTCAGCAGATAGATGATCTCGAGTTCGTCAACGCTCCGGTTCGCGACATTCTTGTGGCCCTCGGGAGTGTGACGGGAAACTCGGTCATCCCGGACGAGACGGTTGCCGGCACCGCGTCGTTCTACTTCACTGATACCAACTTTGAGTCTGCGATGGCCGCCCTCGCATCCCGATTCAACCTCTTCGTCACGCACTCGGGATCGATCTTCAGCGTCTCAGCCATACGCGTTGCCACAACCGGGCAGGGATGCTTCAGCGTTGACGCTCCTTCAGCAGACGTTGGAGCGCTCCTCCGGCACCTCTCGCGGGAGGCAGAGCTGCCGATACTCTTTGATCGGCTTCCCGCCCTGTACATCACCTACCACGTCCGCGATGCCGCGCTTGATGAGATACTCGCACAGATCGTTACACAGCTGCCGGATCACGAACTCATCACGGAACGCGGGGCATTCGTCCTGCGCCGCATGGACCCGGCCGGCGGATCATCGCGCGGGCCGTCGCCCGGTGCCGCCGCGGTGCGGGCGAATTGGATCACCCGCGAACACGATCGCTACAGTGCGGCCGTTCCGAGCGCCACATTCTCGGATCTCGTTTCCCGGCTGTTTGACGTCGGAGAGCGGGAGTATCAGATGCTCAAGCGAAGCTCGCCGACGATTACGGATCTCTCGTTTTCCGACAAGCTGTTCGATGGCCTCCTTACCCTGATCTGCGAGCGAGGCGATGCGCAGTACTCGGTGGTTGACGGAATCTACTACATCTCCGATGCGGCGCCGCTGGCCGCCCTCGCTCGTTCTCAACGGACGGTAATTATTCGGCCCGAGCACCTGCCCCTCGCGTCACTCATGGACGCGCTCCCGCCCGAACAGACAGCTGGAACCACCCTGAGGCCGGATCGCGCGGGCAATACACTCAGCGTCACCGGGACACCGTTGGCGGTGGATCGGATCGTATCGGTGATCCGGGAGATCGACGTTCCGCCGACGGACAGAGAGTACCATCGGTTCACGGTGACCAGCGTTTCCATTTCGGCGCTGCCGTCGCTGCTGCCTCGACACCTGTCCGGGCTCACCATCACCCCGCTCCCGGATGACGCATCATTCATCACCCTCGCGACCGACGAGCAGGCGGAAGATCTCAATCGATATCTCGCCATGATCGATATCCCACCGATGACGGTGCCGATTGAACTGGAACACATCAAGGTAGAGATGCTTCGGGAGAATCTCCCCGCATCGGCGTCCCCGGGCAGCATCGTTCCAACGGGCGACCCCACCCGCTTCTTTTTTCGAGGAACGGCTGAGGAGCGAGCGCGCTTCCTCACCGACCTCGAGACCATTGATCGACCGCTTCCGCAGATTCGCTATCAACTGCTCGTCATCCAGTATGAAGACGGGACGGCGCGGGACTTTGCGTTTGATCTCTCCAACTCCAT
>DAOWMR010000173.1 GCA_030642995.1 Spirochaetales bacterium | reverse complement strand
GTAGGATGCACTGTTTGTATCGGTCTTGGTCGTCCAATCCAGCCCGATCGGATTCACTATGGTGAATACCGACTCAACGGGATCCCCGACCTCCGATTCGTCTCTCAGGTAGACAATCTGAAAGCCGGCCTCGGAGAGGCCGAGGAAGGCGTACTTGTTGCCATATACTTCAATGGTGGCTTTCTTTTCCGGTGAGCCGAAGTCCGCAATGACGAGCTGGGCTTTCTCCGCTCCGTCCTGCCCCACGGTAAGCACGCGACCGTCCAGGAGACCCGAGTTGTCGGTTCCCTGGAGGGCAATCACGCCACCGCGGTAGGCTTCAATGTCTCGCAAATCGCCGTACGCAACCGACGTGGTCTGCTCGAGGCTGATTGTCAGTATTTCAAGTTCTCCGTCCAGCGCGCCGGTGCTGACGAACAGCGAGTCGCCCTTGATGGCGATACCGGTTGCGGCAAAACTGTCCAGGATGACCTTGTTCGCCGATATGTCTGCCGCAGTTACATCGCCGAGCTCGTCCAGGCCGATTCGAGCGATGAACGCTCTGTCCGGGTTTGCCGGATCGTAGCCTGTGATGTCGTCCGGATCCCATGCACCGGCGATGTAGATGTCTGTGTTGGTGACCATGACGGCGTTCACGTCTGCGGATGGAAGTCCGATTTCGACGGTGATCACCGGATGGTCCGGTCTCCTGAAATCAACGACCTGGAGGGCGCCTCTGAACGTATCCCCGGCGGTGTTGTACACGACATAGGCCACATTGCCTTCTATGAGGATGTCGTTCGCCTGTACCTCGGTTCCCGCTACGTCAACCGGCGGCACCTGTGCCACCCGGACGATTCGGTACTCGAATTCATCAATGCGCCGCCGATTCCCCCTGCCCCGAGGTGCCACGCGGCTTTCGGATACACCCACCACAGACCCTGCGGGAACGTCTTCCTCGTAGACATAGACCTCTTCGTCCAGGTAGACGATCTCGCCGACATTTCTCCACGGATTACAGCCCGTGATCAGGACGGCCACGGCAGTCACCAGCATCACGAAGATCACCATCGTTCGCTTCATTTTGTTCCTCTCTTGGCAGACACTCCCCGCCGTGCCGCTCTGTCACTGTACCTACACCATAGCCCCCTACACGGCGATTTTCAAATCGATTTTCCGACTTGACTTCCGGTCGTACACTATAGGGACCATGGTTGGCGATCTTCACATTCATTCACGGTACTCCGACGGCGCACGCACGGTCGCGGAGATTCTGTTCCTGGCCAAAGAACGGGGCCTCTCCTACCTGTCCATTGTCGATCAGAACACGACGGCGGGGACGGCTGAGGCAATCGAGACCGGCGCCCGGATTGGAATCACGGTCGTGCCGGGGGTGGAGATCTCCGCCCATCACGGCCCAACGGGGCTCACGGTCCACATTCTCGGCTATGGGTATCGTTCGCCGGCCGCAAAGATCGATGAGCTCTGTGAATCGATTTCTGACGGGTCACCTGCTGTGGCCGCGGATGCCGAAGAGGCGATCCGGGCGATCCACGCAGACGGAGGTCTCGCGGTCCTCGCGCATCCGGGTCAACTGGACTCGTATCCCGCAGTTGAGGATCTAGTTCGTGCCGGCCTTGACGGGATCGAGCTCTACCACCCCGACCATCATCCGGACGATCACCAGCGGATCCAGGCTTTTGCCAAACAGCACGGCCTTTTTTTGACCGGCGGCAGTGATGGTGGCGGACAGGACGGCGGGGATCACGACATAGGGGAGATCCGTTCCCCGTTTGGTTCGCTGGCTCACCTGATTCGGCATGAGGACGAATTGGTCGCATGGACGGAATCTCTGGTGAGAGAGGCCGGAGCGATGGCCCGGCGCGCCGTCCTGACGGAGATCGATACCGAACTCAAGGGCGGGAACATCCGCAACATTGTCACCGAGCATGACAGGGCCATAGATCGATTTCTCACCGATTCAATCCACCGGCGGTTTCCCGACCATGGTTTTGTGACCGAAGAACACGACCATCCGCCCCTGGCGAAAGATGCCCCCGCGTGGATCATCGATCCGATAGACGGCACCACAAACTTCGTGAGCACTCACAACTACTTTGCCGTCTGTGTTGCCCACTACCGGGGTTCGGAACCGGTCTTCGGCTTCGTCTACGATGTCATGGCCGATGAACTCTATCTGGGCATCGCGGGTGGCGGCGCGTGGCTGAACGGCCGGCCTCTTCACATCAACCCAAAGCCAATCCACGACTCTGTTGCTGAGACCAGCCTTATCTGCGCCCGACGGCTCGAGGAACGTTACGGAGCCGATATACGGCCACTCGTGCGCGATCTCAGGGCGCAGCGGGCATATGGCTCGGCGGCACTCGGCATCTGTCGTATCGCGGCGGGAACGCTGGACATGTACACCTCGTGCAGCCTCTCGCTGTGGGATTACGCCGCGGCAATCATCGTCCTGTCGGAAGCCGGCGGGTGTGCTGCAGTAGAACTGCCGCCCGGCGTGCAGAATGCTGCGTCCGGCGCTCCCATCGTGGAGGCGGTAACCGACGCCCTTCTCTACCACGATGACAAACGCCTCTTCATGGCAGCCGCCGGCGAGTCGTTGCTGTGCGAGGTTGCCAGGCTGATTTTCACCGGTCCGACGCAGCCGGTTATGGCTCTGCTCGCGAAGAGCGGTTGAGGAATCAACCGGCTTCCTGTATCGTCGACTTCACTGATGACATTCAGACTCGTCGGCATCAGTGTACTCCTCTTCGCCGCATTGGCATCACCGATAACCGCCGCCGAGTGGCTACAGACCGACACCGACCATTTCACGGTCATCTACCAACCTGCCGATGAAAGCGTTGCTGCCGAGCTTGTGGGCTTTGCCGACGATCTTTACGAGGAACTCTCTACCTACCTTGGCGTGGATGCTGATCGCCGTGTACCAGTTATCATCCGGGGCGAAACCGGTGATGCGAACGGTTACTTTGGATTCTTACCGGTCCGAATCGCACTATTCACCGCCACACCGTCAACCCCGATCCTGTCGCCCCACCTGGACGAATGGCTGCGGTTGGTATTCGCTCACGAGCTGGCCCACTACTTTCAGCTGACGGAGCCGGTTGGATGGGGCTGGCTCTCCCACGTGCTCGGTCCCTCCGCGGCAGTGGTCAATCTGATGTTCATGCCGGACTGGGTGGCCGAGGGGCTTGCGATCCACTCGGAAACGACCTTCACCGGTGCGGGCCGCGGCCGGAGCCCGGTTTTTGAGATGCAGTACGTTGCCGCGTTGCTCGCTGATGAGTTCTGGAGCTTCGACCAGGCGCTCTATGGGTCGGACTTCGCCCCGCGTAGTCGCGTCTATGTCGGCGGCTACGTAATGGTGGACTACATCATCCGTACCTACGGGATTGATGGATTCATGGATCTTTCCCATGAGTATGTGCGCCATCCCCTGCTCGGCATCCGACGCGCGATGCGCCGGGCGCTCGGTGTGGACGCCGACGCATTCTACAACGCGATGCTCGCGGATCTGGATCAGCAGTACGGAACGCGCGCGACACTACCGGGCGGCGAAATCGTCAGTCCCGAGGACGCCGGTTACTGGTTCCTGATCCGCGGGCGCACCGAGATATACGGGAGCACACCGACAAGCTACTCGGCACTCATTGCTCAGAACGCATGGATCGACGGTGTTCAGAGTTCCGATCTCCGAAATGCCCTGCACGTGAACGTGGATCCCTACTCACTCTCCATGAACGATGACCTTATCATCGGGATCCGGCCCTTCTCTGATGAGCTTCGGCCCGACCCGTGGGTGGGCTTTACCGATCTTGTCGCCATTGACCGGCAGACCGGCTCGGTGCGCCGGGTGACTCACGGTCACCGCCTCTATCACTCAACGCTTCACCCCGATGGAACAACTGCGGTTGCCGTGGAGCGGGACAGCGGATACTCGCGTCTCGTCAGGATCAACCTGGCCGCCGGCGTATCCGACCTTCCCGACCCCGTTGAGGTGATCTGGAACCCACCGCAAACCTACATGGCCGCGCCGTTCATCGCGCCCGACGGACGGCACGTCGTTGTGGTAGCCGGCCGGGAGTGCGAACAGGATCTCTATCTGATTGACCTTGTCACGGGCGATGTACGGAACCTCACGTGCTCAGCCGGTGTCGCGGAATACTTCCCGCTCTACGTTTCCGAGTCCACCATCTGGTTCACCGCCAACCTCAACGGGCCGCTTGCCCTTTACGAGCTGGATTTGGCGCACGGCACCGTCACGCACCTGTTGACCGATCGGGACGGCGTGTTCTACGCAACGCCCCTCGGTGACGGTGCAGTCTATGCCTCCTATTCTTTCACCGGACCTTCCGTGAAGCAGATCGATCATCTCGCGCGCGAGGTTGTCGATTGGCCCGGGGGTGTGAGCCTTGAACAGATAGCAATGCCTGGATCCACGGCGTCCGCAGCCGGCGCCGACGGTCTCTCGTCGCGGCGCTTTGTCGATTGGCCGCGGCCTGATCTTTGGGTGCCGATCGTCCTGCCCGCCCGAGCCGAGTCCGGCATTGGTGTGGAAGTCGGGGGGTTAGTTGTTGCTGCGAGCCCGCTCGAAAAGAATCTGGGCCTCCTCATGTCCTGGGTGAATGTCTCAAGTTGGGTCCCGTCAATCGCTCTGCAGCACCTCTACTTCTCGGGACCGTGGCAGGCCATAGTCGATCTCGCATCGGCTCCACGCTACCAGGATGAGACCGGTCTTCGGGCCCGTCTGGAGAGTAGCGCATCTCTCGCTCTCGGGCGGGAGATTGCACGTTGGGGTGTGCTCCAACGGCGGCACTCGGTCACGGCAACGATCGCCGGCTCGGTGATTTCCGTCAGCGCCGAGGGGGAGGGATTACCGGACTTCTTTGCCGGGCCCTCGGAGGAACGCCTTGGTGCAGAGGCAACCGTCGCGTACACGTCGTCTCGACAGACCAGAGCGTCCGATCTCTTCGGCCCCGCCGGAACTGTCGCTTCCCTTACCGGATCGTACCTGGCGTCCCTGGACCAGCTCGGAACTCCGCTCCTCGGTGTTGTCGGCGGGGTTGGTCTGCGGATTCCGAGCGGCGCGGCAATGAGCAACCTGCTGGTGACGGCCAAAAACCCGGGGCTTTCCACCGCCATCGACGCCCCTTGCGGTACCGCAATTCCCCTCGGCGGCGCGACGCCGGCCGCTACGGACCCGGCGCTGGTCGTCCGTATTGGCATTGACAGCCCGGCGCTTCTTCTGGATTTAGGCTTTCGCGGCTTCAGCCTGACCCGTCTGGGGGTGAGCGCCTACCTCCAACAGGTAGCGGACTACGTGACCGACGGGATTGAGCTGCGCTCGGAAACCTCGGCGGCGATTGAGCTCGTTGCGAAGGTGGGCTATCTCTCCGCACCGTTCATGCCGGCAGTCGGCCTTGTCGTAACGGTTCCGCACGGGGATCCGGCCCAGGCACGCCTGAGCCTCACCTACCGGAACGCCGGCTCGGGCCTGGGATTTGTGATCGGGTATCGGAACTGAGCGTGCCCGAACGGGCGGCACAACCCGGGAACTTGACTCCGGAGAGGAACTTGCCTCTTGCGAGGCCACTCGGGCTTGACCTATACTTCCAGTGGCAGCCGTTCGTTCGCACTCGTCTCGCAACACTGGTCGTACATCCCCGAACATCCACTTCATGCGGTCTCGAACGGTGAGGGACAGGTATGGTTCGGAGAAAAATCTCTCGTGCGCTTTCTCTATTGACGATTGTACTTGCCGCTGCGACCCTGCTCGGCTGTCCCGGATACTACGCTCTGCTTATGACCATCTTCGGTTGGGACGAAATTGGCATGGGTGAGGTGGTCATCGCAATGACCCTGCGGGATGTGTCGGAACCTCTCACCTATTACCAGGACCACATGGCAGATGCGGCCTTGGGAGCCGCTGAGTACTCGTGGGGCGTACAGATCGACGTCGATGACAATCCTGACACCGGTGACCCGGAGGGCTTTGATCTCACCTTCACCGTGAAGCTCGAGACCGGTGGCGATGCGACGGTGACCGATCCGCTTCTCGCCCCAATGATCGACCTTCTTTCGGAAATGACCGTCATGCCCCCCGTGGACCACGGGGAGGAACCGGACACACCCCGGCTGGTCGGTTTGGCGGGCAACACGCTCTACATTGGAAGCAACGTAGGCCCCTGGCAAATCCTGGACCCGGAAACTCGGGAGATCATCCCTGTGTCGCCCACGTTC
>DAOWMR010000204.1 GCA_030642995.1 Spirochaetales bacterium | reverse complement strand
TTGAACCGCCGACGATGTGCCCGGCTTGCAAGCACCCGCAGGGCTACTTTGAACTGATCCGAGAGAACTGGTAGGTGTCATACGGCCGCGCGACGAGCGCGGCCTGAAATCACCACCGCAAAAGATATCCAGAACAGGGACTCAGCTCTGGCGTTCCCACCACTCATGTGCGAGAATTAGGAGAGATACTGACCGAAAGAGGTGGGATTATGGTGCACGGACGTCACGCCGGCCGGACGAGCCGGCTGGTCAGGACCCTCGTTCTCGGTGCTGTCTGCTGCTGCTTGCTGGGGTGTCCACCTCCAAACGGCGCCAACGGCGATGAGCCGCAAACAGACGAGCTTGAAGTGACTGTCTACTGGGTGTTCGGATTCAAAGCATGGGAATCAGAAGTAATGAGCATCAGCGGATCGTCTGAGTGCGTGACGATCCAATTGGATGTCGGTGACGGTCTCGGCGTTTCGATAGATCCGGTGGCGGAAAAACTCTACTGGGTTGACCGAGGGGCCAACGCCATCCGACGTGCGAACCTTGACGGCTCCAACGACGAAACCCTTGTCTCGGGGCTCATTGATCCCGGCTATATCAAACTGGATGTTGCGACAGGCAAAATGTACTGGACGGCAACCATTCTGGTTGGTGAGACAGAAACCTTTGTCGGTATCCACCGTGCGAACCTCGACGGAAGTAGCGTGGAGCCGGGTTTCGTTCAGCTTGACACGAACATCCCAACAGGCCTTGCACTCAGGACAGACGAACCAAAGACGCTGTTCTGGGCATGGAAGGATCCCGGCGCCGCTGACTACATCATTCAGAAAGCCCTCGTGGATTCTCCGACCGAACACCTGACCATGGTAGGGGGGCTCTCCGAAACCCTCTGCATGGACTACGGCGGCGGCATCGCGCTCCTCTGGCCGACCGCGGAGTGACCAGGGTCGCGGCTATTCTCGCGCTGCGCCGCTGTCGGCCGTTACTATCTCGCCAGCCGAAACACCGGGAAGGAGAACCTCAACGCCATGCTGCCGGCAATAGGTAGCGTACTCGCTCGGGAGTGGCTGATCCGTAACAAGGAAGTCAAACTCGTCCAGACCGGCGTAAAAGGTGCTTTCAGTGCGGCCGAGTTTCGTGTGATCCACCAACAGAATGCGACTGAGACTGTAGTCCATGAGCGAGCGTTTGAGCTCATATTCGAAGGCGTTGGAGCAGGTGACCCCCAAATCCAGACTGACACCACCGGCTGAGAGAAACGCTTTGGTCGCTCGAATCGATTGGAGCAATTTGGTGGTGCCGTTGCCGCGGAATATTGTTCCTGCACGATCGTACTCCCCGCCGGCGAGGATGATACGAGCGGATGATATCTTCTGGAGAGCCACAAACACATTGTGGCTATAGGTGATGTATGTCGCCTTGCACGCCTCATCGAGGAACCACGCCATCGCTTCGGTGGTGGAGCCCGCGTCCAGCATGACGGTGTCTGCCGGCTCGATCAGAGAGATTGCCCGGCGGGCGATCCTCTCCTTCTCCTCCCTGTTCACGGTTATGGCGTCGTGAAGGTCATACTGCGAAGTGAGCCCCGGCGCAGTTCGGTGTCTCCGGACAACGGCGCCGTGCAATAGTTGTACGAGGCCCTCCTGGACAAGTAACTCGGCGTCTCTCCGGATGGTCATGTGACTCACTCCGAAGTGGATAGCCAACTCCCCGATCCGGCGTGGTTCCTGATCCTCAAGAAGAAGTCTGAGTTGTCTGAGTCGTTCGTGTCGGTTCGACATGGCTCTCGAGCCCCAAGGATGAAACAATGGTAACACGATAATGGCAAATGTCTACCAAGAATTGCATTGAATTGTGCCCTTTATCGGAAGAAATCCCTCCAAATGGTCATATACGGATGAATAATGGCCATAATCGCACAAAATGCTGAACTTCTCGTTGACAGGTGGCGGATATGGGGTCAAACTGTCACAGGGCTCTGTTACAATTCCAACAGAGCAGTGATCGTGGAGTGGTGCTCCAGTGGAGCCGTGCTCCAACAACCAGGAGGTTAGAGATGAAGAAAGGTATTGTCGTATGGGCAGCACTCGCACTCTTGATGCTCACACCGGCCCTGCTGTTCGCCAAAGCGGAAGCAGAGGACGATGTATACGAGATTGCGACGGTGGTGAAGATCACGGGTATTCCGTGGTTCAACCGCATGGAAGTGGGTGTGAACCGGGCAGCCGAAGAACTCGGCGTGAACTCCTACCAGATTGGTCCGGCCGACGCAGACCCTGCTCAGCAGGTGCGCATGGTTGAAGACCTCATCAGCAAGGGCGTAGACGCCATCTGCGTAACGCCGAATGACGCAACAGCGCTTGAGCCGGTATTCAATCGAGCCCGAGAGCAAGGCATTATCATCATCACGCACGAATCACCCGACCAGCGGGGCAAAGACTACGACATCGAACTGATTGACAACGAGAACTTCGGGCGGCACCACTGGGACATGCTCGCCGAGCAGATGGGCGGATCCGGCCAGTACGCGATCTTCGTCGGCTCACTGACGGTTCCCCTGCACAACCTGTGGGCGGATGTGGGCCTTGAGTATGCGGCCACACAGTATCCGGACATGGAGCTCGTTACCACGCGGATTCCGTGCGGTGAAGACCAGGAACTCTCAAAACAGCGAACGCTGGAGCTTCTCCAGGCCTATCCCGACCTGAAGGGCATTGTCGGATTTGGAAGTCTTGGACCTCCAGGAGCCGCCCAGGCACTTCGAGAGAAGGGACTGATTGACGAAGTAGCCGTCGTCGGCACGGTACTGCCGGCCCATGCAGCCCAGTACCTGAAGGACGGTTCCATGGATCATGGTATCCTCTGGGATCCGGGCGACGCGGGTTATGCAATGACATGGGTTGCTCTCCAACTGCTGGAAGGCAAAGAGATCGTGAACGGCATGAACGTTCCCGGACTCGGTACGGTTGTTCTTGATGGCGACGTCATCAAGGTTGACGCCATGATCGACATCACCGGCGCAAACGCCGACGACTTCGGATTCTAGGAGTTCAAGTCACGGGCGGTGCGATTAGCGGCGGTTCACCATGAACTGCAGCACGCACCGCCTTTTTTGTATATGATTCCAAGGAAGCCATGAGCAATTTGTTTCTGTCGATGCAGAATGTCAGCAAACGATACACCGGCGTTCAAGCCCTGGATCAGGTCGATTTTGAGATTCGGCGCGGGGAGGTCCACTGCCTTGCCGGGGAAAACGGAAGTGGGAAATCCACGCTGATCAAGATCATCTCCGGAGTCGTTCAGCCGGATGACGGATCGCGGATTGTTGTGGAAGACCGGGAAATCACGCACCAGACTTCGATTGAATCGATGCGGTTGGGAATTGAGGTCATCTACCAGGACCTCTCCTTGTTTCCCAACATGACCGTTTCCCAGAACATCGCCCTCAATGAAATCATAGAGAACAAGAGCCGGCTCGTGGTCAAGAAACATGAGGCGGAAATTGCACAGGCCGCGATGGACCGGGTTGGGGTGGATCTGCCTCTCAAAGAACTTGTCGGAGATCTCTCCATGGGTGACCAGCAGCTCGTGGCTATCTGCCGCGCGCTCACCTCCGATGTTCGATTGCTCATCATGGACGAACCGACCACCGCACTCACCCGGAAAGAAATCCAGGGGCTCTTCCGCGTCGTCGCGGAACTCAAATCTCAAGGCATTGCATCCATGTTCATCAGCCACAAACTCGGGGAAATATTTGAGATCGCCGAACGTGTCACGGTGCTGCGCGACGGCAAGAAGGTTGGAACATACCCCAGTTCAGATCTCGATGACGCCAAACTATCGTACCTGATGACGGGGCAGACGGTTGAGTACACACCCTACGATTACGAGCGGATCGAGCAACAACCATTGCTGGAGGTCCGGAACCTCTCCAAGAAAAACAATTTCGCGGACGTCAGCTTTACGCTCGCTCCGGGCGAAATCCTGGGGATCACCGGGCTTCTCGGCTCGGGGCGCACAGAATTGGCTCTCTCCTTGTTCGGTATGAACCGCCCCGATAGTGGTGCGGTCTATCTGAACGGCGATCGCCTGCCGCTCGCCTCCGTGGGAAAGTCGGTCCGTGCAGGCATCGGCTACGTGCCGGAAAATCGGCTGGTTCAAGGACTTGTCATGCCGCAGTCGGTTGGCCGGAATATCGCGGTGACGACAATTCGCAAACTGCTCGCGAAACTCGGGTTCATAGACAAGGACCTGTATCACGAGAACGTTGCCGAGTGGATTGACCGGCTGAGCGTCATGGTGCCAAGCGCACAGTCCCCGGTTCAGACGCTTTCCGGCGGCAACCAGCAACGGGTCGTCCTCGCCAAATGGATGGCCACTGCGCCCAAGGTCCTCATCCTGGACGGGCCCACGGTCGGGATTGATGTGGCGGCAAAGAGCGCAATTCACACGATAATCCGGGACTTGGCGAAGAGCGGCGTCGGCGTGATCATCATTTCCGATGAGGTCGCGGAAGTTCACGGTACTTGCAATCGTGCGCTGGTAATGAACCGAGGACGAATCAAGGCGGAGTTCGCGATGGCCTCTGTGTCCGCACACGAATTGCAGGATGCGGTGCAGCAGGTGTCGGCGTAGGAGCTCATTATGCGAAGGCTGATGCAACGACATGAAACCTACGTGTTCCTCGCCGTAGTCGCGCTCACGATCGTGGTCACGGCACTCAATCCGAACTTCTTGACCATGGAGAACTTCCTTGACATTCTGAAGAGTTGCTCGTTCCTGGGAATCATGGCGATTGGTGTGCTCGTTGTCTTGATATCGGGCGGGGTCGACATATCGTTCACCGCCGTCGCCACGGTCGGTCAGTATGTGATGGCAGTCGTCATCACCAGGTACACGGGGAACATTGCTCTGGCATTTACTATCGCCATCGCGATTGGCCTCGTCCTCGGCCTCATCAATGCCGCTCTCATCTACTTCTTCAACATTCCGACCATCATTGTCTCCATCGGGACGTTGAACGTGTTCTACGGTCTGCTCATCGTGTTCTCAGGTGGGAAGTGGATCTATACGTTGCCGGACTGGTTCCACAAATTCGCCGAGACTCGTGTGTTTACCCTGTTCAATTCCAATGGAATCCCGTACGGGCTGTCGATCGTCACACTCATCTGGATATTCGTCATCGTGCTGGCCGCCCTGATCCTCCGCTACACGGTCCTCGGCCGAAGCCTCTACGCGGTCGGGGGGTGCGGCTTTGACAAAGGCCCGGCGGAGCGCGCCGGCATCAACATCTTTCGGGTCCAGGTATTTGTCTACACTTTCATGGGATTCACCGCCGGGGTTGCCGGTGTCGTTCAGGCCCTGCTTGTCCAGACCGTCGCACCCAATAGCATTGTCGGGAAGGAACTCAACGTCATTGCCGCGGTAGTCCTGGGTGGGGCAAGCCTTGCCGGAGGCGCTGGAACGATCGTTGGAACATTGCTTGGCGTGTTTCTCCTGGCAATCCTGAGCAACGGGCTGACTCTGATGCGCGTACCTTCGTACTGGTACGATGTGGTCATTGGGATGGTGATCCTGACGAGTGTGAGTGCGAGTGCTCTCCAGCAAAGACGAGAGCAACAACGCGCGATAGCGGTAGAGGAAGCATAGCATGGGCGAGATCAGAAATCGGTCCAAATGGATCCACAGCGAGCTTGCCCTGCTCTCCATCGTGATGGTGGCAGTCCTCATTCTGATGGCAATCCTCAACCCGGTGAGATTCTTTCGCATCGGCAACCTGCAGACCATGGCATTCC
>DAOWMR010000453.1 GCA_030642995.1 Spirochaetales bacterium | reverse complement strand
GTTCGATCAGGGAACCGGTGGGTGTGGCCTGGACGCTAATGAGCGCTCTTCTCACGGTACTCCTCCATCAACGGGCTCGCCGGCTCAAGAGTGATGTTCAGTGTCCCACACACCGCCAGTACGGTCGCCAGCTGAACAGTCGGCTTTCCCTTCTCCAGATCGAACAATGCGGTCTTTCCGATTCCGGCCAGTCTTGCGCACTCAATCTGGGTGAGCCCGGCACGCTTTCGGTGATAACGTACTACTGCGCCCAATTCTGTTCCATCCATCTCCCGCTCCGGCGGCAAATCGCGCCGCGATCAGAAGTATACACCGCCAATGGTCCCATTTGCAATCGTTTTCCCGCTAACGCGGTAAAACGAGCGTGCGAAGCGATAGGTGATCGGGATTCCGGTTCATCGGTCACAAATTACCGCTATACCGGTAATCCTCGCCGCGCCCGGATGTGACCCGATTCGGACGCAGGACCGCTTGACGATTCATCGTCCTCGCGTGAAGATGAGCCTGTTCTCGGAGGAGGCAGGATGAGCTCGGATCGCAAGTCACTGAAGCCTGAAGACCTTGAGGCGTGGAACGCGGGGCCGTTGAAAACGGCGGAGCAGAAGGCACCGCCACGCAAGGGTGAGTTTGTTTCGCCCAGCGGCGCCACGGTTGAAGCGCTCTACACGCCGCTGGATCGCGCTAGGAATTGGAACTACTCCAACGAGCTCGGATTCCCGGGCGAGTTTCCGTTCACGCGGGGGGTCCAGCCCACGATGTACCGTGGCAGGCTCTGGACCATGCGGCAGTACGCCGGATTCGGCAATGCCGAGGACACCAATCGACGATTCCGCTACCTGCTCGATCAGGGACAGACCGGACTGAGTGTTGCTTTTGATCTCCCGACGCAGATTGGTTATGACTCGGATGCTGAGCTTGCAGAAGGCGAGGTGGGCCGTGTGGGCGTGGCGATCGATACTCTTGCGGACATGGAACTCCTCTTTGACAGCATTCCGCTGGACAAGGTCAGTGTTTCCATGACCATCAACTCAACGGTGGTGGTGCTCCTGGCAATGCTCGTGGCCGTCGGAAAAAAGCAGGGGATAGATGCGAAGCTACTCACCGGTACGGTTCAGAACGACATCCTCAAGGAGTACGTGGCACGCGGCACCTACATTTTCCCGCCCGCGCCCTCCATGCGCCTGGTGACCGACGTTTTCCGCTACTGCGCGGATGAGCTTCCCAGGTTCAATATGATCTCCATCTCCGGCTATCACATGCGTGAGGCCGGTTGCACGGCGGCCCAGGAGGTGGGATTTACCCTTGCGGACGGGATTGCCTACGTCCAGGCGGCGCTCGACTGTGGGATGCAAGTGGACGACTTTGCGCCACGGTTGAGCTTCTTTTTCGCCTCTCTCAATGACCTGTTGGAGGAGGTTGCCAAGTTCCGGGCCGCGCGGCGACTCTGGGCTCGAATCATGAAGGATCGATTTCAGGCGCGAAAGCCGAAGTCCATGATGCTGCGGTTCCACACCCAGACCGGCGGCAGCACGTTGACCGCCCAACAACCCGACAACAATGTCGTGCGGGTTGCCATCCAGGCACTGGCGGCGGTCTTAGGTGGAACCCAGTCCCTGCACACGAACTCGCGCGACGAGGCATTCGCCCTGCCCACCGAAGAATCGGCACGCCTCGCGCTGCGAACACAGCAGATCATTGCCCACGAGAGCGGCATCGCCGACACGGTTGATCCCCTGGCCGGCTCCTACGCAATTGAACACCTCACCGACAAGATCGAGGCGGAGGCCAAGGCGTACATCCAGCATATCGACGAGATTGGCGGCATGGTGAAGGCAATTGAGCAGGGGTACGTACAGCGGGAGATTGGGGATGCGGCGTATCGATATCAGAAAGGAATTGACGAGGGGGACCGGATTATCGTGGGCATGAACGCCTTCCAGGCCGAGGAGAGCCCGCCTGATCACCTCCACACGATTGACCAGAGCGTGGCCGAGGCCCAGATGCATCGCCTCTCCGATGTGAAGGAACGGCGCGACGGGGAGGCGGTGGCGCGCGCACTGGCTGCGATCCGCGCGGCCGTGACCGCCGGTGAGAATGTGATGCCGCCGATCGTTGACGCCGTATCGGCGTATGCCACCATGGGAGAGATCTGCAATCTGCTGCGTGAGGAGTTTGGAGAGTACCATGAAGACACAACGTTGTTCTAAACCTGTACGCATCCTGATTGCAAAGCCCGGCCTTGACGGACACGATCGGGGCGCCAAATACGTTGCCCGTGCCCTGAGCGAGGCAGGCTACGAGGTGCTCTATACCGGGATTCGGCAGACGCCGGATCAGATCGTGAGCGCGGCAATTCAGGAAGACGTGGACATGATCGGGCTCTCCACGCTCTCAGGTGCGCACAACAGCCTCTTTCCCAAGGTGGTTCGGCTCCTCGCTGAGCAGGGGGCGAGCGACATCGTCGTTTTCGCCGGAGGCGTGATTCCCGCAGCCGACATACCGGCACTGAAAGAAGCGGGAGTTGCCGAGATCTTCACCCCCGGCGCACCGATGAAGGAGATCATCGCCTTCATTGAGAAGGTAACCGGAT
>DAOWMR010000019.1 GCA_030642995.1 Spirochaetales bacterium | reverse complement strand
TTCCCGACCGGAGAATATTCCTCAGAAATCGACCGACTGCTCTCCAAGCTGATTGAATGCGACCGGACAGAGACACCTGTCGTCTGCCCTGCGCGTCGGTCCTGGGATCAAGACTCACCAGAAACTCCTACCCGAGTGTACACGTGACTAGAATATACTGAATGGAGATTACCACACGCGTAACTGTTTGTCAAATAGCGACGTCTTCCATCCCGAGTTGACGGCCAACAGTCAGAGTGGTATGTTTCTTCCCGGAAACGAATAACGTTTACCACATCCTTCATAAATGCGGAAGTAGTAGAAGTAGTATGAAGCTTTTTGATTCTCACGCGCATATAGGGTTGATCCATGAGGACCCAATCGAGCAGCTCATCGTCGTGCAGGAAGCGAAACGAGAGGGTGTTATCGGGATTGTCTCCATCTGTAATAATCTTCGGGATTTCTTCCAAGTTCATGAGAACCTGAAAACTGCGTCGCACGTTTACTACGCCGTCGGCGTCTCTCCGTCGGAAGTAATCAATCCGGGGAAGGACTGGCAGTTGCGCGTTGAAGAGGGAGTTCAGCTCTCGCAGGTAGTGGCAATTGGCGAAACAGGCCTCGACTACTATCGCAAATTCGGAGACAAGGACTCTCAAATTGAATTGTTCATCGCCCAATTGGAGTTGGCGGACCGAGTTGATAGACCGGTTGTCATCCACAATCGGGACGCCGGGAACGATGTGTTGGAGATTCTCCGCCAGAAGGTACCTCGCCGTGGGGGGGTGCTCCACTGCTACTCGGAAGACTGGGAGTACGCGCAGCGCGCCCTGGAATTGAACATCTATATCTCGTTCGCCGGCAATCTCACCTATCGGAACGCCCGGAACCTTCACGAAACCGCCAAGAATATGCCTCTGGATAGAATCTTGATCGAGAGTGAAAGCCCGTTCATGGTACCGTCGGCCTACCGGGGCAAACGCAACAAGCCCGCCTACTTGCCGGAGACTGCGAAGTTCCTTGCAGAGTTGCGGGAAATGCCCGTGGATGAACTCGCCGAGATCCTGTTTGAGAACACCCGGCGATTCTTCGCAATCGAATCGTAACCGACTCACCTTGACCCTCTCACCCGCACTCTGTTATGACACAGAGGGTGAGCGTCGCAACTGACGGCACCGGTTCAAACACCCAATCTCTCGTTCACCATTGTGGTGTCGCCGGAATCCACTCAACCCGAACGCTCAATATCCCTGAGCAACTCTTCTTCCCGCTCTTCGCGCTGCAGCATCGCGGACAGGAGAGTGCGGGAATAGCCTATCGTAAGTCCGGCCGCACGGTTGTCTACCGCGATCTCGGCATGGTCTCCTCGGTTCTCTCGCGCTACCTCACCGAGACCAGGCTCTCTCACGTCGGGATTGGACATGTCAGGTACTCGACCCACGGCGGCAACAAGGTTGAGAACGTCCAGCCGATCAGTGTGGTCTGCAACAAGGGAGAGATCGCCGTTGCTCACAATGGAAACATCTCAAACACCCACCAACTCAAGACAATGCTGTTCGATGAGGGATCGATTTTCCAATCGAGCTCGGATACTGAACTCGTTCTGCACCTCATCTCGCGGAGTCGGGCGCCCTCTTTCTACGAAGCGTTGATGGAGACGCTCCAGCTCGTGCAGGGCGCATTCTCAATGGTCTTTCTTCACAATGATTCACTCGTCGCCGTCCGCGACCCCTTCGGATTCCGACCACTCTACATTGGATTCAAAGAAGATATGACGGTGGTGGCGTCGGAGACATGCGCCCTCGATATTCTCAAGGTGACTGAGTTCCGAAGCGTCCAGCCCGGCGAAGTCATTGTTGTAGACGATGATGGACTCCATGTCGATTTTTTGCCGGCCGCCCCCAGCCACCGACAGTGCGTGTTCGAGCTGATCTACTTCGCTCGCCCGGATTCGCAGGTGTTCGATACCGGCGTCCATGAAGCAAGGAAGCGGATGGGTGCTGCGCTCGCACGAGCGGATGCGCCGGACGGAAGATTCGGCGACGTCGTCATTCCCGTACCGGATTCCGGAACAAGCGCCGCCCTCGGCTATGCTGAGGAATCCGGACTGCCGTTTGACATGGGTCTCACCCGAAATCATTACGCAGGGCGATCATTCATCATGCCAACTTCGGCCGAGCGCGAGCTGGCGGTCAGAATGAAGCTTCATCCCGTCCGGGACGCAATCCGCGGCAAGCGGGTGATTCTCGTTGATGATTCCCTGGTGCGCGGCACCACGGCCCGGATTCTCGTCAACCTGACGAAAGAGGCCGGCGCCGCCGAGGTTCATCTTCGACTCTCCTCCCCTGAAATTCGCTGGCCGTGCTTTTTCGGTATTGACATTCCAAGTCGGCAGGAGCTGATATCCAATCATCTCACTCCCGAGGAGATCGCCGACGCCGTCGGCGCGGACAGCGTCAGGTTTCTGTCGCTCCAGCTGCTCCGCGAAAGCGTTGATGAACCTGACGGCTATTGCTACTCGTGCTTCACCGGCCGCTACGCGGTGCCCGTGCCGCTGACCGAGGAAGAACTCGCTGCCGCCTCCCGCGAGCATCAATCACCGGCGGAGCAGCCGGTCGGGGAGATTCCGTGAACCCTCGCAACTACTCGGAGGCCGGGGTTGATATCGGTGGAGGCGACCGGTTCGCCGCATTCATATCGCGGATGCCGAGCAAGTCCATCTCTCCCACAATTGGGGGGTTCGCCGGCGGCATTCCTTTCCCGGTGGAGCAATACCGGAACCCCGTTGTGCTCGGCACCACCGATGGCGTAGGAACCAAACTTCTCGTTGCACGCCGCCTCGGTGACTACTCAACGATCGGGATTGATCTCGTTGCGATGTGTGTCAACGATCTCGCAGTGTGCGGGGCTGACCCGCTCTTCTTTCTGGACTACATCGCATGCGGGAAGCTGGACCAGTCAAAACTGGAACAGGTCATTACCGGTGTCGTTCGGGGGTGTGAGATTGCCGGCTGCACGCTGGCGGGCGGCGAAACGGCAGAAATGCCGGATGTGTACCGCGCAGATGACATTGATCTGGCCGGGTTTGCCACCGGCGTGGCTGAGGCCGACCGGCAACTCCCGCACCGTCAATCCATCAAGGCCGGCCACGTCATACTTGGCCTTCCGTCGACCGGAGTGCATTCAAATGGCTTCAGCCTCGCCCGCAAGGCGCTCTCTGAAGCCGACGACCCCGTCTGGAGGGAACTTCTCACTCCGACGCGCATCTACGTTCGGGAGCTTGCCGAAATCCGTCACTGCATAGAGGCAGCGGCGCACATAACCGGCGGCGGGCTTCCGGGAAATCTCTCCCGAGTCCTCCCGGACGGCCTCAAGGCACATCTTACTTGGGACTGGTCTATCCCTGAGATCTTCGGCGCCATTGAACACTCAGGCAACATCCCTCAGAAGGAGATGCGCGCCGTGTTCAACATGGGAATCGGTATCGCGGTTGTCGTCGCAGAGGAGGACGCCGGGAAGATTGCCGGCCTGGTCGGGGAGCCGACCATACACCTCGGCGAGGTGGTCAATGGGTAAGCTTGCGGTCCTCGCATCGGGCTCCGGTTCAAACTTCCAGGCCATCTGTGAGGCACTGACCCCGGGGCCTCACGTCGTGGTGGGTCTCCTGTGCGACCAGCCGGACGCACAAGTACTGAATCGCGCAAAGGCTCTGAATGTACCGTCGGCGTTGGTCCCCTACGATGGATCAACTGATCGGTCGAGGCAAGTCGCCGAGCGCAGAATGGAGTTGATCCTTCGTAAGTGGAGGCCCGATATCATCGCACTCGCCGGATTCATGCGAGTTCTCTCGCCCGCTTTCGTCGGCGGGTTTTCCCGAAGGATCGTGAACATCCATCCTTCACTCCTTCCGAACTACCGCGGACTCAACGCAATTCGACGCAGCTACGAGGCCAACGAGGCGATGGTTGGCATAACGGTCCACTTCGTGGACCATGGCGTTGATACCGGAGAGATCATCCGCCAGGAGGCACTGGCCAGGAGAGAGGGCGAGACGTTGACCGAACTCGAAACACGAATGCATGAGCTCGAACATCGGACCTATCCCGAGGTTATTCAGTCACTGCTTGGCGAATCCGATGGACAGAGTGGCGAGGACGGGGCTGTATGAAGGTTCTCGTCGTCGGCGGAGGTGCACGCGAGCACACTGTCTGCTGGAAATTTTCACGGAGCAACCGTCTCTCGGGATTATTTGCCGCACCCGGGAATGCCGGGACTGCAGACCTCGCCACCAATCTGCCGGAAATTGCTTCCGACGACGTGGAGGCGGTCACGCGCTTCGCCGTGGACACCTCCATAGACCTGGTGTTTGTCGGGCCCGAGGCGCCGCTCGCGGCCGGGCTTGTGGATGCACTTGCAGCGGAAAATATCGCGGCGATAGGACCGCACGCCGCTGCGAGCAGACTTGAGGCCAGCAAAGCGTTTTCCAAGTCATTCATGTCCAGCTACGGTATCCCGACGGCGGCTTACCGGTCGTTCTCCGATGGTGACCAGTTCGAGAAATATGTCCGTGGCGCGCGCAATCGCCTCGTGGTCAAGAAGAGCGGCCTGGCCGGGGGAAAGGGTGTGTTCGAGGATGACGATCCGGAAGTCCTCATCGCAAATGGCCGGGCCATCGTGGACGCCAAGGATGAGGTTGTTGCTGAGGAGTATCTGACCGGCGACGAAGTGTCGGTCTTCGCGCTCACCGACGGATCGGACTATCTCATCCTGCCGCTCTGCGCGGACTACAAAAAGGCCGACGCCGGAGACTCCGGTCCGAACACCGGCGGGATGGGCGCTATCTGCCCCGTGCCGTGGATCACACCGAAAGAAATGGAGCAGATTGATCGGGAGATTGTCGCACCTACCTTCCGCGGAATTGCCGACGCCGGACTCGGATATCGCGGAGTGCTCTACTTCGGGCTCATGATGACGGCCGACGGCCCCCGCCTGCTGGAATACAATGTCCGATTCGGGGATCCGGAGGCGCAGGTCCTGCTTCCACTTCTGCGATCAGACTTCACCAACTGGTGTGAAGCGGTTGCCCGCGGGTCAATTGCCGGCTTTCCGGCCGGCTACCTCGAAGCATCGGCGGTTGGTGTTGTCGTCGCCGCGGGGGGATATCCGGGAAGCTATGAGAAGGGGTTGATCGTATCGCGACTCCCATCTCACCCCGAAGATGAAGCGCTCGTCTTTCACGCCTCAACCACGATGCACCATGGCCGGCTCGTCACCGGTGGCGGACGGTGCTTCACGGCTGTGGGAATCGGCAGGGAACTCCTCAACGCACGCTCGCGGGCCTACTCGGCAGCGAGAGGCATCACTTTCCCGGGTTCGTGGTACCGGCCGGACATCGGCGCGCGAATATTCGGTTCGTGAACTTGATCCCGGTCAGCGTCCTGCAAACCAACCCTGTTGCCGTCTGACTTCGTAGAGCAGGATTCCAGCGGCTACCGATACGTTGAATGAATCCGCGTGACCATCGCCCGGTACTCGAATGAAAGCGTCCGATCGATCTCTGATCAGTCGAGATAGACCGGGACCTTCGGCCCCCATCACCAGCACGATGCGCCCTGCAAGATCTGTTTCATCTGCTCGAACGCCGACCATGTCTGCACCATACACCCAGTAACTCGCAGCCTTGAGCAACTCGATCGTCGTAACCAGATTCTTCACCCTGACCAAGGGCACGTGCGGCGCGGATCCGGCACTTGATTGCAGAACTACCGGCGTGATGTCTGCCGATCGCCGGTCCGGGATCACGACTCCATCCACACGAAACTGATCCGCTGATCGGAGAATAGCGCCAAAGTTGTGCGGGTCGGTCACGTGGTCAAGTATTACGATCAGCCCGTTGGTCACTTCAGCCGGCGCAATGATGTCTGCCAGGACGGCGGCCGACCCGCCCTGCGCGCGCACCACTCGCAACGCGCAGTCGCGTACGGATTCACCGGCCAGTCGGCGCAATTCGGCCTTGTGCACCCTCTCCACCTTGATTCCCTGAGCTCGGGCGGTACGTATGATTTGTACTACGCGGGTTGATTCGTTTGCGACGAACAGAGTACAGCCTGCCGGAGGGGCCTTCAGGGTTTCATCTATGCTTCTGTAGGCGGTGAGATAGCTGCTACTGGGATTGGGCATAGTCACGGATCAGATCCACCACACCGTCATAGTCGGTGTCGCGCTCCCACTTCTGAACGTACACGCCGCGCCACATGTAAATCCAGATGTCAATTGCCCGATCGAAGTTGGAATCAATCTCCTGCCGCTGGAGAACGTCGTTGCTGTAGAAGTAGAAGTCATCCATCCGACCGTCCAGATTGTAGTCCATTGCCTCTCGGAGCTTGTACCCTCGTTCATCCACCCGAACTGCGTAGTCCGCCCGACCGTCGTTGTCACGATCGGCGGTCAGCCATCCACCGATGTACGCTGCCGGGTCAAATCGCCCATCCGGGTCGAGTGCCGCCTCGATCGGTCCGTCCTCACCTGCGACAGATGTGACCACGAGAAACGTAAGAACGAAAGCAATGACGATGTGTCCGGCGCGAGGCGGTTTGACGCGTAGGGCCTGTCTCTCGGTCACATGTACAGTCTCGGCAGGCACCGAAAACTCGTTGTGCCTTTTTTTCACGAATGGGGTTCCGACGTCCAATGATCGCTGCTCTCGGCCGCGTCCAGTTCTTCCAACAGACGGTTGATCTGAGCGGCCAGATCACGGAGCTCATCTTTCTCTCTGAGGCGAATCCGCACACCGCGCCGCCCGAGCAGAGCTGAGCGGACATCGGCGGTTATGCGGTATATCGGCCCGGAAATTCGATGCGAGTACCAGACTGCGAACACGCTCAGGACAACGGCGATCAGAAGATTGTTGAACAACAACGGGGGAAGGATTAACCGCCAACGTGAGGTCTGCGGTTGAGCTTCAACCGTGTAAGAGCGTTGCTGGACGCTCCTGCCGCTGATCTCCACCTCCTCGACCGTCTCGATCTGCTTGTAAACCACCACGAACTCTTTGAAGAGATTGTCACCGGCCATATATGAGACCCAGTAGAAGGCGAGGAAACCGATCGAGAAGAGAAAGGTGCTGAGAATGATGATCCCGACGGACCGGAGAATCATGCGTGATTGGAGCTCCGCATCAATGAGACGCCGTTTGCGCCGATGTGGGCCCTTCACCGATCGCTCTACCTGAGATCCGAGAGCGGGACAGGCTTGGGGCTGGCGTCTTCCCCTTCTACTTCCGCAAACTCTTTGAGGAGGGTCTTCGCTTTGGATGACAGTTTATGAGGTATCATCACGAGAATGCGGAGATACATATCGCCGCGACGCCCGCTTGAGGCGTGAGAGATCCCTTCGTTTCGGAGTCTGAGGATTTTGTTGTTCTGAGTCCCTTCGGGAATCTTCACCTTCACTCGCTTTCCCTCGAGTGTCGGCACCAGGAGCTCCGCTCCGAGCGCAGCCTGGGCAAAGCTCACCGGAATCACACAATAGATATCAAAACCGTCCCGCTCGAAGAACTCGTGTGAGCGAACACGGATCACGACATAGAGATCTCCAGGAGGACCACCTCGTGGACCTGCATCTCCCTGTTCGGGGATCCTGATCCGGCGCCCGTCCTCGACCCCGGCCGGGATCGTGACGTTGATCTTCTGATTCTTCTTGAGCAGGCCGTTCCCGCCACATCTGGAGCAAGGCTTCTCTACGATGGAACCTTCGCCACCGCAAGTCGGACAGGCACTGGCAATTGAGAAAAAGCCGGAACTTCGGCGCACCTGTCCAGCGCCACCGCAGGTCGGACACGTCTTCTTACCGCTCCCGGGCTCTGATCCCGTACCCTTGCAGCGATCACAACTGATCTCTTTGGGATAGGAGACTTCCTTCTTGGTCCCGAACGCAGCTTCGGTGAACTCAATTTCAAGGTCATAGCGGAGATCGCTTCCGCGCTGGATGCTCTCGCGGCCGCCGCCTCGTCGTCGCCCACCGCTTCCGCCAAAGAAAGAATCGAAGATACCGCCAAAGTCGCCGAACAAATCCTCGAAGTCCCGGAAAGCTGTACTGAATCCACCGGCGCCCGGACCGCCGCCCATGCCCTCTACACCGGCAAAACCGAACTGGTCGTACGCCTGACGGCGTTTTTCGTCGGCGAGGATTTCATATGCTTCCGTCGCTTCTTTGAACCGTTCCTCGGCTGCCTTGTCGCCGGGGTTCCGGTCGGGATGGTTTGCGACCGCGATCTTTCGATACGCGCGCTTTATGTCATCCTTGGTAACGCTACGGTCAACGCCAAGAATCTCGTAGTAATCTCGTTTGGCCACTACCGCTAGCTCTTCTCGTCTTCGTCAACAACCTCGTAGTCAACGTCTTCCGCAGCTTCCTTCTCGGCACTTCTCGCATCCGCGTCCGGTTGCTCACCGTCATCGGTCCCCGCCCCGGCGTCAGCAGTTGCGCCGCCGGCTTCAGGCTCGGTCTGATCAGCTGCTTCACCCTCGGCCTGCGTGCTCTTATAGACCTCTTCCGCAAGTTTGTAGGAAGCTTGTTTCAGCACCTCGGTTTTTTCTTTGATAGCTGCAGGGTCATTGCTCTCCATCGCCGTCTTCAGCTCAGAAATCGAGTTGCGAATGTTCTGTCGATCTTCCTCGGTGATCTTGTCGCTGAAATCAGACAGTGATTTCTCGGTGGCATAGATCAGGTTGTCTGCCTCGTTCCGGCTCTCGGCCGCCTCACGGGCCGTCTTGTCTTCCTCCGAGTGCGACTCGGCATCTTTGACCATCTTGTCTATCTCGTCGTCCGAAAGCCCCGAAGAACTCTCAATCCGGATCTTCTGCTCTTTGCCCGTACCCAGATCCTTGGCCGACACGTGTACGATACCGTTTGCGTCGATGTCAAAGGCCACTTCGATCTGCGGCACGCCGCGCGGGGCCGGCGGAATCCCGATCAGATCAAACCGACCGAGGGTGCGATTCTGGGTGCTCATCTCGCGCTCACCTTGCAGCACGTGGATGCTCACGGCAGTCTGGCTGTCCGCGGCGGTCGAGAAGATCTGGCTCTTTCGCGTCGGGATCGTCGTGTTTCTTTCAATCAGCCGCGTGAAGACTCCGCCGAGCGTCTCTATGCCCAGCGAAAGCGGCGTCACATCCAGGAGAAGTACGTCCTTAACGTCTCCGCCAAGGATACCGCCCTGGATCGCGGCGCCGACGGCCACCACCTCGTCCGGGTTAACGCCCTTGTGAGGATCACGATCGAACAACTCTTTGACCAATTCCTGCACGGCTGGAATCCGGGTGGAGCCACCGACCAGGATCACTTCATTGATCTCGGATGCCGACAGCCCGGCGTCCTTCATGGCTTTCAGGCAAGGCTCCCTGGTCTTCTGCACGAGGTCTTCAACCATCTGCTCAAAACGCGCGCGCGTCAGGCTGTACTGAAGATGCTTCGGCCCACTTGAATCAGCGGTAATGAACGGGAGATTGATCTCCGTCTGCTGGGTGCTCGAAAGCTCCTTCTTAGCTTTCTCCGCGGCCTCCCTGAGGCGCTGGAGGGCCATGCGATCCTGGGAAAGGTCAATCCCATAGTCCTGCTTGAAATTGCCGACCAGCCAATCAATCACGCGCTGGTCGAAATTGTCACCGCCAAGGTGCGTGTCACCATTGGTGCTCTTCACCTCAAACACACCGTCCCCGAGCTCGAGGATGGATATGTCAAACGTGCCACCTCCAAGATCAAACACGGCGATCTTCTCTTCTTTCTTTTCCTTGCCAAAACCATAGGCCAGGGAAGCCGCGGTTGGCTCGTTCACAATCCGCTTGACTTCGAGACCCGCTATCTTGCCTGCATCCTTGGTTGCCTGGCGCTGAGCATCGTTGAAGTAGGCTGGGACTGTGACAACTGCTTCAGTCACGGCCCCGCCAAGGTAGTCTTCAGCCGTTTCCTTCATCTTCTGTAGAATTGCAGCAGAGATCTCAGGGGGCGAGTACTGGGAATCTCCGATCTGAATACGAGCCCCGCCGGAACTGTCCGTCACGATCTCATATGGAACCATGCGAATCTCTTCCGGAACCTCGTCCTTCCGTCGCCCCATGAAACGCTTGATGGAGTACACGGTGTTCTCCGGATTGGTCACCATCTGGTTCTTTGCGGGCTGCCCGACAAGACGTTCGCCCTTGCTCGTGTATGCAACCATCGACGGGGTGGTGCGCTGGCCCTCACTGTTCTGAATGACTACGGGCTCACCGCCCTCCATCACCGCAACACACGAATTGGTTGTTCCAAGATCAATACCAATGATCCTTCCCATACCGGTCTCCTCTCTATCTTCCTATCCTGAGATCAAGGTCCCTGTCATTCCTGCGGCGAACCGCCCGTGTCGGCCGGCATAGACACTTTGACTTTTGCCGGCCGCAGGACCCTCTCATGCAGCATATATCCTTTCTGGAAGTCCTCGAGCACCATAGACTGCTCGTGATCCGATCGCTCCTCAGTCATCATTGCTTCGTGCCGTCGAGGATCAAACTCCTCCCCAACACTATCAAACCGGGCGAGTTTCCATTTCCGCTCGAGCATGCTCGTAAACTGCTTCTCAATCATGACTATGCCGTCATGAAACGTGGTGAAGTCGTGCGATTCATCGGCGGAACGGATTGCTCGTTCAAAGTCATCAACGATGGTAACAATGTCCAGGAGGAGTTCTCTGTTCGCGTATGCGGCAAACTCCTCTTTCTCCCGAAGCATGCGCTTGCGGTAATTCTCGAAGTCGGCGGTCTTTCGCAACAGGCTGTCCGTGAGCTCGGCACTCGCGGCCTCCAGCTCGGCAATCCTGGTCTCCAGAAGCTCTTCCGGAGTCAACTCAACCTGGTTGCCCCGTTCGCTCTCAGCGCTTTCTTCGATGCCCGATGCCTCAGAGTCAGTGGATGCATCAGGGATATCTTCCGCATTTGCGGTCTCTGGTTCAGCATTCATTGCCTGCTTGTCCCGCACCTGCTTGTCCTTCGACATGATGTCCTCTGTCCGTGATTCGTTCGTCGAAAAGGTACTTCCGGGTCATACCATCGTCAAGCCTCGACAGCCCCGCTATGTGCCGCTGACTCAACAACATGAGCAGCGACGATTGGCAACGGAATTAGTATTATTAGGATCAATCCAAGGATCATGAGGGGCCACAGTGAGCATTGTTCGGTTAGAAGACGTGCACAAAGTCTACCCGCTCGGGGAGACCCATGTCCGGGCAGTCAATGGAGTTACCTTCGCAATCGAGCGGGGTGACTTCATATCAATCGCGGGCCCATCGGGTTCCGGGAAGTCGACGATTCTCAACATGATCGGCTGCATCGACACGCCGACCGAGGGCTCCGTGTACATAGACGGCCGGCCGACCAGCGGCCTCACCGACCGCCAGATCACGCGGTTGCGACACCAGTTCATCGGATTCATCTTCCAGAGCTTCAACCTTGTACCGGTTCTCAATGTATTCGAGAACATCGAGTTTCCGCTCCTCCTCGGCTCGGAGGTTGCCTCGAAGGAGGAACGAAAGGAATATGTCGATTTTCTCATAGAAGAAGTGGATCTCACGCGGTGGCGGACCCACCGACCGAATGAGCTCTCCGGCGGCCAGCGCCAGCGGGTGGCGATTGCCCGGGCACTCGTCACGAGACCACAGATTGTGCTTGCCGATGAGCCCACGGCAAATCTGGACTCCAAGACCGGCGAAGGCATCATTGAGCTGATGAAAAGAATCAATCGCGAGTTGGAGACAACCTTCATTTTCAGCACTCATGACCCATCGATCATGGAAATCGCAGATCACATCATTCGGCTTCTGGACGGCAGTGTCATAGAGGATCGCAGAACTGCAACGGCTGGAGCCAAGGCTTAGCGGTATGGGAGTACTCCTGCGCATTGCCCTGCGCAACCTGGTGGAACACAAGGGGAAGACCCTCATCATCGGGAGCATCGTGGCGCTCGCCGTGGTTGTACTCGTGGTTGGCAATGCCATGATGGATACCGCCCGGACCGGCATCGAGCGCGCCTTCATCAACAACTACACCGGCAACATCATGATCTCAGGCCTCGCCGAAGGAAACATCAGTCTGTTTGGCGTGCAGTCGGTTGGCGCTCTCGAGCAGACTCCCGTCATACCGGAGTTCAATGAGATCAACGATCACCTCGCCGGCGATCCTCAGATCGCAGCCACCACGACTCAAATCTCCGGGTTCGGGTTTATGCGCGCGGAGGACGACCGGATTGAGGGCCTCGAGAACAGCGCGTTCACGGTTCTCTTCGGGATTGACCCGTCGAGCTACCGCGAGATGTTCGACAATCTGGAGTTGATCGAGGGCGCGTACCTGGAGCCGGGAACCGAAGGCGTCATGCTGAGCACCGACCGCGTTGACGATCTCCAGAAAGCCGCCGTACGGGGACTCGAAGATGCGGGCCTCGAAGAGGAAGAGTATGAAATCCACGCGGGGGACGACATTCGCGTTGTCAGCGGGCTGTCACAGGGTCTTCCACGGATCCGGGTTGTGCCTCTGATCGGCATCTATGAGATGACCGGCATCAGTGAAGGGGTGGGCGCCGAGCTGATCAGCTACATTGACGCGCAGACACTGCGGGCACTTCTGGGTCTGAGCCTCGGAGCCGGCAGCGAGATCACGCTTGACTATGAGCAAACAGAACTACTGGATCGGGCGGAGGCCGGCGGAGGGGATACTCTGGAGGAGGAGTTCTTCTCGACCGATCCATTCGGCGATGACATGTTTGCGGATTCGGTCATAGCTGAAGCACCTGAGCGATTGGTCGATTTTGAAAACCTGGAAGGCTTGCTGGCGCTGGATAACACGCCTGATGAGACAGACGAGCGGGAAGCGCCCGCAGAGATCGATGCCGGAACAATCTGGCACTACTTCCTTGCCCGCGTCGAGAATCCGCGCCGTACGGATCAGGTGGTGACCGAGTTGAATGAGTGGTTCATCTCACAGGGCATTTCAGCCCAGGCCGGGAACTGGGAGATGGCAGCAGGTCCGTTTGCTACCACGGCGGACGTCATTCGAACGGTGTTCAACATCGCGATCCTGATAATCGGCGTCGTGGCGGTGATCATCATCATGAACACCATGGTGCTCTCGGTCATGGAGCGCACGAGCGAGATTGGAACCATGCGGGCCCTCGGTGCACAGCGGGGCTTCGTCTGGCGAATGTTCATGGTGGAAACGCTCGTCATTACGTCACTATTCGGACTGATTGGCGTTGCGACCGGGCTTGGCATCATCGGTATACTCCACCTGATCGGCGTGCCGGCAACCAACACCTTTCTTACCATTCTCTTCGCGGGTCCCGAATTGAAGCCGGTTGCATCAGCGATCTCGGTACTTGGATCGCTCGTGATTGTCAGCGTTATCGGCATCCTGGCACATCTCTACCCGGTTTCAGTTGCTCTGAAAATCCAGCCGATCAAGGCCATCCAAACGGAGTGACACGGTGAGCACACCATGAAGACACTACTGAAAACGGTTCTGATAGCACTTCGCAACCTAAATCGACAAAAACGACGAACATTCCTGTTGGGCGGGGCTATCGCGTTCGGCATCGCCATCGTGACACTGATCAACGGATTCGCCGGGAGTTTCGTTGAGAACGTGAGCGAGAATTTCTCGAATCTCCTCGCAGGACATATTTTCGTACAGGGCGTGGAGAAAACGGCAGCCGGGAAAGAGTACCGGACAATAGCAGATGACGGGATTCTCCTCGATATAATGACCGAGCAGGAGATGCCGGTTACATTTGTCAGTAAGCGAAGCGAGTTCACCGGTTCGCTCATCTTTCAGGGTGAGAGCATCCGACAAACGGTCGTTGGCGTGGACTGGGACGAAGAACAGTACCTTCGCGAACGACTCGTTTTGCTTGAGGGTGACTTCGAGAACATGCTCGTGATGAATGATCGGGGGGAACGGAACGGAATAATCCTCACCGAAGCGATCGCCGAGGCGCTCAACGTGGAGCTTGGTGAACGCATCATTGCGCGAATGCGCACCGTGGCGGGTCAGCAGAATGTCGGGGAATTCGTGCTCGCCGGGGTGAGCTACGACCCGGGACTGTTTGGACAGTTGGCAGCCTACGCGGATCTTTCCTACGTGAACGAACTGCTCACCCTGCAACCCAAACAGTATCAGACCCTCGGCATCTTCCTCACCGACCTCGGCCTCATTGACCAGGAAGCGGAGCGGTACTACGAAGTGCTGAGCCAACGCGTGAATGTCTTTGATCGTGCCGTCGAGGAAGACGGGCAGAACCCGGTAGAGGCCCTCTTTGAACAGGCCGACGAGCAAACCTGGACGGGAGTCAGGTATCGACTATTCACGCTGAACGACGTGCTGAGCGAGGTTGACGAAATTGTTCGACTCCTGAACGGTGCCGCGCTGGTGATCCTCCTCGTTCTGTTCGTGATCATCATGGTTGGGATAACGAACACATTCCGAATGATCATGTATGAGCGCGTGAAGGAGATAGGAACCATGCGTGCCCTGGGCATGCAGCGCCCGAGGGTCCAGGTCCTCTTCCTCCTGGAAGCATTCTTCCTGGCAATGGGCGGAGTGGCGTTTGGTCTTGTCGTGGCCGGAATCATCATGCTGATTCTCAGCCGAATTTATCTGGGTCTGGATTCAGCGATCTTCATTCTACTGAAAAACGGATACTTCACCTTTACCGTCAGACCGCTTCAAGTAGCAATGAATACCGGCATTGTGGCCGCACTAACCCTCCTGGCAGCGTTTCTCCCGAGCCGGAAGGCTGCACTCATGCCGCCCGTTGACGCCCTGAGAGCATAGAGAGGTATCGTATGAATCGAATCACATACACATCCATCCTGATTGCCGTGTTCGTCGCACTCACACCCGTTTGGGTCGCCGCTGAGGACCCGGATTTTGATACGATTCTCAGCGAGATTGATGACCTCGCCAACTTCGCAGACAGTGATTTCTCCGCCGTGTACACCATCATCTCTGAACGACCGGGGGAAGAACGGGAGGTCACCCAGGCCCGGCTGTTCAGGCGAGATCTCAACGACCAGTTTCTTATTCTCATCCTCCAGCCCGAAGTCCAGCGCGGCCAGGGATACCTGCAGGTTGATGAAAACGTCTGGTTCTACGACCCGGAGAGTCGCAAGTTCGAACGTACGACAATCAGGGAGAACATCCAGAACTCGGACGCCCAGAATGCCGACCTTGATCGGAGTTCTTTCAGCACCGATTACACGGTACAATCATGGCAGGAAGGGACATTGGGCAATTTTGAGGTATACGTGGTCGATCTGGAAGCAACGTCTTCGGATGTCGCGTACGACCAGGTGCGGCTCTGGATTCGCCGGGATCAAACGATCGTGCTGAAGGAAGAAGACTTCAGCGTGAACGGAAGACTTATGCGAACGGTCTTCTATCCTCGGTATGAACGAGTCGGCAACAAGATCATTCCCAAGCAGGTGCTCATCGTTGACGAGCTTAATGACGGCGAACGCACCCAACTCACCATGACTGATGCCACAACCCAGACCATCCCTGACTCGGTCTTCAGCAAAGCTTACCTCGAACGGGTCAGCAACTAGGAGCTCTGCGGGTGAACAGACGAGCGGTTCGTGTACGGCACGGACTACTGACGGCAATCCTCGTTGCGTGCGCACCCGTCTGGCTATCGGCCCAGGCCGATGCATCGGCGAAGGAAAAACCTGAGTCCGACACACCAATGGAACTGCCCGACTCACTGTTCGAGGATCCGCTGCTTGACGACCCTCTGTTCGCCGACCCGTTCGCCGATCCATTCGGTACCGCTGAGGATGCAGGGGCTGAGAACGCAGAGCCGATCAGTGATGACTTCATGGACCTGGACGACCTCGATTCGCTCTTCTCTGCGGACGAAATCATTGACGAAGCCCCTGAAGAGGCCGCTACCGCCGGTTCGCCCTTGTCGGATCTGCTGGTGACCGAAGGTGTTCGCTGGGGCGGCCGGATCAGAGGTTCGGTCTCGGCAGATTACGGTTGGGACGACGTTTGGACATCGGATTTCGGCCTGTTTGATCCGACCTCGGAGAGTCTTGATCCGTCGATCGGCGCCGACCTCTTCTTTGACGCGCGGCCGGAAGCGGAGTTTCGCGCATTCGGCAAGGGCAAGATCAGCACGACGACCGACGGTGGGCTTGACATCGCAGGGCTTGCCCTCACCGGAGGTGCAATAGATGATTCCAGCCTGCCCGAGGGTTGGACGTCCGAGGAGAACGAAGACGGCGATACCGAAATCCGCGACGGCGCCGGCACGCTGATCATAACTATTCCGGCGGACGGGACCGCAGAGACGGATGACGAACCCGAAGAGGATCCCGGAAGCGTCGGCACTCCACCGGGCCTTGAGATTCTGGTGTTTGAGCTCTTTGCAGACTATGTCTGGAAGGATCAGCTCTTCTTCCGCTTTGGAAAACACACGATCAAATGGGGGACCGGATACTTTTTCAGTCCCGCCGATGTGTTGAATCTGACGGCCGTTGATGCCGAAGATCCAACCGCCGACCGGGAGGGCCCGGTTTCGCTCCGGATACAGTATCCCTTCGGGATCACCGGCAACGCATATCTGTACACCATACTCAACTCCGGCGCCGAGCCACTGGACGTGGCGGTTGCGCCGAAGGTGGAATTTGCCGTCGGCAACCGGGAACTCGCCATCGGCGGTTACTATCAGCGCACCCTTGCACCGCGACTGGTCGGCCTCTATTCCGCAAGCATCGGAGAAGTGGATATCTTCGGGGAAGGCGTGCTCCTCTACGGCTCAGACAGGGTCTTCGTGCGACCGAGCCGCGACCAGAGCGCGGCCAAGGCCGACCCGGAAGACGACCTTGACCTCGTCCTGGACACCTACGAGGTTGATGACGCCCTCTTTGCACAGGCCACCGCCGGTTTCCGCTACATCAAGGAGTGGGAGGACGCGTTGTCGCTCGTGGTCGTCGGCCAGTACTTCTTCAACGGCGAAGGGTACGCGGATGACATACCGGGACTGATGCCCGC
>DAOWMR010000359.1 GCA_030642995.1 Spirochaetales bacterium | reverse complement strand
TCGCCCGATCAATGCGTATTCGGGTTACGTAGACGACAAACCGTGTCCCTATCTCCTCGGCGAACAGACGACTGAAGTAGGTCGGGCTCAGCCCCACATGCTTTGCAACATCGCGGAGCCGTATCGGATCGGAGATGCGGGACCGGACGTATCGGGCAGCCTTTCTCATGACGGTTCCATGGGCAACGTTGGGCACGTAGAGAACGAGGTCCGCGAACCGACGGACTATCTGGGCCATCCAGTACGTGATCCCATTGATGTCCTGCTGCTGGTCAAGGGCGTCGACAAATCGGTAGTTCAGACCAAAGACCTCTTCCGGGTCGGCCCCCTCGGTCAGTACGGCACGCGAGAGAAGGACCACGAGCTCACGGGTCCGGTGGCGGATTGAATCGATCTCGGATCCCGACGCAAAGAAGACATGGCCGAGCAGCTCGTTGAGCGTCTCCTGTGCCCGGGAGATATCACCCATGCGGATCTGATCGAGGAGAGAACGCTCCTTGTCCAGTGGATAGGTCGGGATTTCCGGATCAAGGCCGGCCTCCCGTCGCTGTTGCTTGAGGTCGTGCACGTATTCGCCCATGCGGGACTGCCGCTCCAGTTCGGATTCGGCATCGTCAAGCGCACGCGCCGTGGCATCCGAGATTGTCCGGGCAAGTGCGTACAGGAGCTGTGAGAGGGCAGTGATGCGTGCGGGAGGCAATCGCGGTACTTTGCAGAATAGCTCACGGAGCCGTTCCCGCTGCTCGTTGCCGGCACCTTCCGGCAACAGGTCGTTCTCGAAGAACCCTTCGTCGTCAATGGTGAGGACGGGGCCTGCCACCAGCGCGCCCGTGACTCGCCCGTCGGTTACGATCGGTGACGTCCAATGGGTGAAAGAATTTTCGCAGAGGAAGATGTACCGCCCGCCGAAGCGCACAGCCTGCTCAACCCACCTCCAGTGATCTTGCGAACTTGTCCGGACATCAATCTCCGTGCCGGCCACGGATCGACACAGTTGACACGGGTACTCCTCGGGGGTCGGGTACCGGATCCATCCCTGACGGTCGAGGATCGTGCAGCCGATTCCGGTGGCGTCGGTGAACGCCGAGGCATATCGGATTGCATCCGGGAGATCAAATTCCGTATCCGTCACGAATCTCACGATTATACCACCGCCGGCGGAATCCTTATAGCGCCGTGAAGCCCGGTCTCCGACAGTACCCTCGATATTGATTCGGCCTGCGGCGCGCTACAGGATCCGGCACGACCCGACGTCCATTTCTGATTCCAGCCAAACACGCATTCGGTACATGGCCGACCGCGCCGCGGCGGATCGGTTGGATCTGACTTCCGGTGAGGCGCCGGGGTCAAAGTCAGTCACCGGGTTGATCTCGGACAGGTATGACGAAACGAGCCGGCGGTTGAACTGATTGGGCATGACACAGTGGTCGAAGTACGAAGCGAGGCCTTGAACGAGAAGCCGGTACTTCGTGATAACTTCCGGATACCGGGCGACTGCTCTACGGTTGACGTGAAACTGCTCGTGGAACTGTGCAAGAGCATAGTGGCACTCTTCGGTGTAGACGGTTGAGGCATCCAGGGCGTTGGCAAAAGCCCGGCGGCAAGCCGGCGGCACCGGTCCCGGCTCCAGGTTCAGTGACGGGAGGTGTGCCTTGTACCGGTAGAGAAAGTGAAGAACCCGTTCTCGTGGCGTTGATGGGAGCCAGATCTCGGATCCAGCCCGCGTGCGATCCTGCTCGATGGCGCTCAGACCGCCGACCCGCGTGTTCTCCTGCCGCCGAATGAGTTCGGCGACCGCCTCATTGTAGGCATCCTGCAATCGCACGAAATCTGCCTCGTTTTCGGCACCCAGGTCCGGGTGTGTTCTCTTTGCGAACATCCGGAACAGTTGCTTGAGCGCGACGGCATCAGAGCCGGGATGCGAATTCAGGTAGGTGAGGAACGGGTTATCTTCTCGTGCCACTGAAAGCCTCCCGAATCAGTGTACCACTGATTCGGCGCCATTGGGCGTGCCGCCCGTCGCCTGTGCATCTCACCCGTGGTATTCGACGATTTCGGTGCGGTTTCTCCGCAAATCTGTTGACATGACAACAGATATGTGATAATAGATACGAGAACTGAACAGAACTTGTGTAGAGATCAACAATTTGTGAATCACTCTGAGATTGGAGTAATCTCGTGGAATTGCAGTTCAATGGGAAGACCGTTGTGGTCACCGGAGGATCTCGCGGTATCGGAGCCGCGATCAGTGTGGCCTTCGCCCGATCGGGTGCGTCTGTAGTAGTGAATCACCTGCCCACGGCGGGGGACATCGAAGGGTTTGACGCCGTTCGATCTCAGATTGATGAGTTCGGCGGCTCCTGTATGTCGGCACCCGGAGACATCACCGACAGTGCGTTTTGTGATGATTTGTGCAGGACGGCGGTGGAGCAGTACGGCGCCTTGAATGTCCTGATAAACAGCGCGGGCTTCATCAAACCGATGTTGGCCACCGAGACATCCGACGAAATGTGGCGGAGCGGGATTGAGGTCAACCTCTCGGGAGCGTTCTACGTTTCACGCGCGGCCCTCTCTCAGATGCTTCCCGCCGGCGGCGGGCGCATCATCTTCATTGGCTCGGCGGGCGCCATCACCGGAGGCGGCGGGGCGGCCTTCTACTCGGCTGCAAAAGCCGGGATCAATGGTCTTGTCCGATCGCTTTCGAAGGAAGTGGCGCCGAAGGGTGTGACGGTCAATGCCGTATTGCCCGCGCTCATTGAGACCGACATCCTGAAAGCCCGGTACCTGGATCCGGAGAAGCGAAAAGGGCTTCTGGACCGCATTCCGGTTGGGCGGATCGGACAGCCGGAAGATGTGGCCAACACGGTACTCTTCCTGGCATCTGAGCAAGCAGGTTATATCTGCGGACAGCACATCATTGTCGACGGAGGGTCGACGTACAAGTAGCGATATACCGTAGGAGGGTATGGATGGATAAGCAAGAACGCGAAGCAATGATTCAGAAAGCGTACGGTTTGGGGTTCAAGTATGAGCGCGATTACCGTGGCTGTGCGCAGTGTGCAATCGCCGGCATGTACGACGCCATGGGGATCAAGAACGACGCCGTGTACAAGGCGGGAAGTGGGCTTGCAGGCGGCGGCGGCGAGTGTACGACCGGGAATTGCGGTGGCTACACCGGAGCCTCCATGGTGCTCGCCTCATTTTTCGGTCGAACTCGGGAAGAAGAAGGATCAGAGGGTGGTCGTGCGGACAAGTACGTGTCGTTCCGGATGACACGTGCGGTACATGACAAGTTCGTTGAAAAGTACAACAGCGTGATCTGCGAGGGCGTGCAGAAGTCGCTCTACAATGGTCGTTCGTTTGATCTCCGTGACGATGATCAGAAACAGGCATTCCGCGACGCCGGTGCACACCACGATGACGACAAGTGCTGCATGGCAGTTGGAGACGGCGCCCGGTGGGGCATGGAGATTCTCCTGGACGAACTTGATGCCAAGGGAATGACGTTGGACGATTTCCGTGATGAGAACGGAAACCAGAAGGAAGCGGAGTAAGTCATGCCGGAAGCAGAC
>DAOWMR010000014.1 GCA_030642995.1 Spirochaetales bacterium | reverse complement strand
GGTCGTGCCGAGATGTCGATAGAAAGTGAGTCCTGAGATCTCTTCAATGAGACGTGCAAAGGTTTCAACTGGGCCTGGCAGAATGAGGGCCTAATCAAACAAGCGCGCGGCGACTGCCCAGATCGCCACGAGGATTACGACGCCAACAACGCCGAGGCTCACCCTTGCCGATCGCTGTAGTCGACCGTTCACGTCAGTTCACGACTACCCTGAAGTAGCGTTTCTTTCCGGCCTTGAGCAGCAAGCCGGCACCGACCTCGAAGGATTCGTCTATGACTGCATCGACGTCGGTGATCTGCTGCTCATTGATGCGCGCCCCTCCCTGCTGGACGAGACGACGCGCCTCGCTCCGCGAACTGCACAGATCGGTCCGGGAGAAGAGATCAAGAACCCCGATACCTCCCTGCAGCTCCCTTCGCTCGATCCGGATCTCGGGGATAGCCTCCATGCCGCTGTCTCCGGCACCGAAGGCGGACCTGGCCGCCTCCTTCGCCTGTTGGGCCGCCTCCCGGCCATGGATGAGCGCCGTGGCTTCCAGCGCGAGCACTTCCTTGGCATCGTTTGATTCCCGGTCCTTCAGCTCGCCGAGGCGCCGGCATTCGTCGGTCGGCAGGAAGGTGAATCCCAACAGAAACTTCTCCACGTCGGCGTCAGGCACGTTCCGCCAATACTGGTAGAACTCGTAAGGACTGACGAGCGAAGCGTCCAGGAAAATTGCTCCGGCCTCGGTCTTCCCCATCTTCTTCCCGTCGGCTCGTGTTACCAGCGGGAAGGTCAGCCCGAAAGCTTCACCTCCCTCAACCCGCCTGATGAGGTCAACACCGGCAACGATGTTGCCCCACTGATCGTCACCGCCAATCTGGAGTTTCACGCCGTGATTCCGATACAGTTCCAGGAAATCGAACGACTGCAACAGCTGATAGTTGAACTCGATGAAGGAAAGCCCGGTTTCCAGCCGCATGCGATAGGTCTCGAACGTGAGCATGCGGTTGACGCTGAAATGCCGGCCGATATCTCGGAGAAACTCGATGTAGTTTAGCCCGACGAGCCACTCCGCATTATTCACGATTGAGCCGCTTGCGCCTGCAGCCTCGAGGAACCGAGTGATTTGCGCGCTCATGGTCTCCACATTGGCGTTTATCTGCTCAACGGTGAGCATCTTGCGCGATTCCGTCTTGCCCGAAGGGTCCCCTATCCGCGCCGTGCCGCCGCCGATCAGTGGGACCGCACGATGACCCGCTCGTGCGAGGTGGGCCATGGCGTAGAGCGGCACCAGGTGCCCTATATGCATGCTCTCGTACGTCGGATCAATCCCGACGTAGAAACCGACGGTTTCCCGGCCAAGAAGCCGGCCCAACTCATCCTCATTGGTGCACTGGGCAAAGAATCCGCGCTCCTTCAGCGTGCGAAGTGGTTCACTCATGTCCCGACTCTCGTGTACTCACGCGTTGCCTGACGGATTCGCTCGCCGATCTGACTCACCGGGATACGCACCTGCTCCATCGAGTCGCGGAATCTCAAGGTTACCGTGTCATCATCCTTCGTCTGGTAATCGATCGTGATGCAATACGGTGTGCCGATCTCATCCTGCCGGCGATACCGCCGCCCTATGGCGCCGCCCTGATCGTAGAAGGATGAGAAATCCTCCCGCAGCCCGTGCTCAATCTTGCGAGCCAACTCGGCAAGGCCATCTTTTTTCACCAGGGGGAACACCCCGACGGTATTCGGCGCAAGGTCGGGATGAAAACGAAGTACAGTTCGAACGTCACCCTCGCCTACCTGCTCCTCGTCGTATGCGTCGACAAGGACCATCAGCACCGTCCGCGTAAGGCCCGCCGATGTTTCAATGATGTACGGAAGAAATCGTTCGCCCCTCACGTCGTCCAGATAGGTCAGGTCTTTCCCCGAGAACTCAGCGTGACGAGAAAGATCATAGTCGGTTCGATTGTGAATCCCTTCAAGCTCGTTCCACCCGAACGGGAACAGATACTCGATGTCAAAAGCCTTCTTCGCGTAGTGAGCAAGTTCGTCCGGCCCATGTTCGTGGAATCGTAGGCGATCCGGCCGGATGCCAAGTCTGGCATAGTACTCCATCCGCTGAGCCATCCAGTACTCAAACCACTTGTCATCCTCGCTGGGATAGACGAAGTACTGCATCTCCATCTGTTCAAACTCGACAGTTCGAAAGATGAAGTTCTTTGTGACGATCTCGTTCCTGAACGCCTTGCCTACCTGCGCTATCCCAAACGGCACCTTCACGCGTGACGTCTGCACAACGTTCTTGAAGTTCACATAGATTCCCTGCGCCGTCTCAGGCCGGAGGAACACGACACTTGCACTGTCCTCTGCGGCGCCAACGTGGGTCTTGAACATGAGGTTGAAGCGGCGGGGCGCAGAGAGGGGATTCCCCGCCGGACTGGTCATGGTGGACTGCTGTTCCGGCGTCAGGTGGTCAAAGCGGAATCGCTCGTTGGTCACGGTGTCCTCCGCCATGAGATCATCGAAGTTTTCAACATGGCCGGAGGCTTCCCACACCTTGGGATGCATCATGATTGCAGTATCAATCCCGACAATGCTGTCGTGAAGCTGCGTCATTTCACGCCACCAGAATCTCTGGATCCTGTTCTTCAGCTCAGATCCGAGGGGACCGTAGTCCCACGCTGAGGCCAGTCCACCGTAGATGTCCGAGGACGGAAAGATGAAGCCGCGTCTCTTGCAGAGAGAGACAATTGTTTCCATGAGTTTTGGATCGACTGTTGGTTCCGACATTCTGTACTCCGTAATTTTTCGTTGATCTGCACCAATCGTTATCGAGCCGCTCTGCTATTGCGACTCCAGCAGCTGGATTGCCGCCTCAATTCGTTCTGTTGCCGACTCTTCACCGAGCAGCCGTATTGATCCGAAAAGTGGCGGCGAGACACGACTGCCCGTTATCGCAATTCGGATAGGCATGAGCAGGTTCCCGAGCTTCGTATCAAACTCATCGGCCATACTCCGAAATTTCTGTTCGTTCTCTTCGTCGGACAGGCCCGGCACCGCTCCCACCAGAGGCTTCACGGCGGTGAGAATGCTGAGCGTCTCCTCGGCAGAGAGTTTCTTCGGCAACAGGTCCTCCGGACCATACGCGGCCGGTTCGCCAAACAGGAATCCCAGCAAGATCGGTGCGTCCTTGAGATACTTCAGTCGCTCCTGAATCAGAGGGATGGCGCCGAGCAGTACCCGAGCCTCGTCCTCCGCAGGTGGAGCGGAAACGAACCCCGCCTCCTGCATGAACGGCAGCACCGCAGCGAAAAGAGCGTCCGAACTGAGTTCCCGGATATAGACACCGTTCAGCCATTCGAGCTTCTTGTAGTCAAACACCGCCGGCGCCTTGTTAACCTTCTCGAGAGAGAACAGTTGCTCAAGGTCGGCCTTGGAGAAGATTTCGCGCTTGTCGTCATAGCTCCACCCGAGCCGCGCAACGTAGTTGATGATGGCCTCCGGCAGATATCCCGCCGACCGAAACTCAAGCAAACTCGTTGCCCCATGCCGCTTGCTCAACTTCTTCCCGTCCTCGCCCATGACCATGGGAAGGTGGCAGAACTCCGGCGGCTCCCAGCCGAGAGCTCTGTAAATGAGAACGTGCAACGGCGCGGAGGGAATCCACTCCTGGGCACGCAGGATGTGGCTGATCTCCATCAGATGGTCGTCCACGACATTTGCAAGATGATAGGTTGGATACCCGTCCGATTTCATGAGCACCGGGTCCGGGTTCACATCCTCATTGGCCCAGGTGACCTCACCGAGCACCGAGTCATGGAAGGTGGTAGATCCATCCAGCGGCACCTTGAATCGCACCACCGGCTGAATACCTCGGTTGTGATATGTCGCCTTTTCGTCTTCGGACATATCACGAAAACGGCGGTCGTAGCCGGACCCCTTGCCTTCCTGCTCTTCGCGTGCCGTGATGAGTTCCTCGGCCGTATCGTACGCGTAGTAGGCATCTCCGTTGTCCAGCAGCTTCTGGGCGTATTCCCGATAGAGATCACTGCGTTCGGATTGCACGTAGGGGCCGTAATCCCCGCCCACATCCGGTCCCTCGTCCCACTGAATGCCGAGCCACGAGAAAGTATCGTAAATGTCCTGGACCGACTTCTCGTCGGAGCGCTCCCGATCTGTGTCCTCAATCCGCAAAATGAAGCGACCACCGGTGGAACGAGCAACGAAATAGCCAAAAAGCGCTGTCCTCACACCACCGATATGCTGCAGACCGGTCGGCGAAGGAGCGTATCTCACACGAACATTCATGTGCGCGGATTATACCGATGCCAATGCACCGCTTCAAGCGGAACAGGCTTCTACTGACGGTACCAGGAAAGAAAATCCGCAATCCCGTCCAGCGCTTCGCCGAGCACCTCTTCCGTCGGCAGGAACACCAACCTGAAGTGGTCCGGATCCGGCCAGTTGAAGCCGGTTCCCTGCACAACCAGGATTCGCTTCTCGCGGAGCAGGTCCATGACGAACTTGACGTCATCGGAGATGTGGAAATGTGCCGGATCAAGCCGCGGGAAGAGGTAGAGAGCCCCTCGCGGCTTCACGCAACTGACGCCGGGGATGGCAGTGATCCTGTCATAAGCGAGATCACGTTGATCGCAGAGCCGACCTCCCCGAATGACCAGGTCATTGATGCTCTGGTACCCGCCCAACGCAGTCTGAATCGCGTACTGGGACGGTACATTGCTGCACAGTCGCATGTTCGAGAGCAGGTCCAGCCCTTCCACGTAATCGCCGAGCATCAGCTTTCGACCTGAAACAAGCAACCACCCCGCCCGGAATCCGGGAGCCCGGTAGTTCTTGCTCAACCCCCCGAAACTGATGCACGCGAGGTCGGTACAGACACTTGCCATGCTCACGTGCTCGGTATCGTCGTAGAGAATCTTGTCGTAGATCTCGTCGCTGAAGACCATCAGGTGGTGTTCGGCGGCGATCTCCCGGATTTCTTCCAGGATCTCTCGGGGATAGACCGCTCCGGTTGGATTGTTCGGATTGATGACCACGATTCCACGAGTCCTGTCAGTCACCTTGCTGCGAATATCGTCGAGGTCGGGATACCAGTCGGACCCTTCATCGCAACGATAGTGAACAGGGGTTCCGCCCGACAGGCTCACCGCCGCAGTCCACAGCGGGTAGTCAGGCGTCGGCACGAGCATCTGATCACCATTGTTCAGGAGACCCTGCATAGACATCACAATGAGTTCGCTTACGCCGTTTCCAATGTAGATGTCATCAATCTCGACATCCGGCACCGATCGTTGCTGGTAGTACTGCATGACGGCTTTGCGAGCCGAGAAGAGCCCCTTGCTGTCGCAGTAGCCCTGGCTGTCGCGGAGGTTAAGGATGATATCGTGAAAGAGCTCGTCCGGGGCGTTCAAACCGAATGGGGCCGTATTGCCGATATTCAGCTTCAGAACCTGGTAGCCCTCTTCCTCCAACCGCTTCGCTTCGGCAAGCACCGGTCCCCGGATGTCGTAGCAGACATCGGCCAGTTTCTGAGACTTTGGTATGTTTTGCACTCTATGCTTCTCCCGGCCCGAAAGCCCACCGTGCGGCGTCACCGATCATCTTTGACAAGACCAACACCTGAAGATCCGAGCGATGCCGTTCCAGTTCGTGCTCCCACCGATCACCGTGGTAGCGGGATTGGAGCGACGATTTCAATTTGTCGACAACGCTTCGGACGCCTTCATCGTAAGTCCCGAGGTTATCGAGGAGATAGGCGATGAGCAGCTGCTGGACTGGATTCCTGGTCTCATCCGCAATTGACATCAGAACGGCGCGGGCCTCGTCAAACTTCTGCTGGAGAATCAACGCAAAGCCGTAGTTCCATCGGACCCACACGGGCTCCGGGCAATTACTGCGCTCCTTCATCTCCCCGAAGAACTGTTCCATTGCCGGGGCATCGTTCTTCAGAAGATACGGTATCCCGAACTCCAGCGGGAAGCGGGCAACCCACGCCGGATCAATTTCTCGAAGTCGGATTTCCAGTTCGGTGATCTTCTCCGACGCGCCGGTAACCACGTAGGCATTGATAAGCATGCGGAGACGCTGTCTTCTCAATCGATTCCTGACGACAGTCTTCTGCTCCAGATGGTCGATAAGACCTTGCCAATCTTCTCGTTCCAGCAGGGTAAAAAGACGCCAATTGATGCCGAAATAGGTGTTCAACCCGCCGAGAACGGCGGCGAATACGATTGCCACCGGCCAGTTGCCACGCCAGAACACTTGCGAATACTCCCAGCCCAGCACCAGGACAGGCATGAGGACGATGAGCGCGAATGCCGCAATGATGACAAAATTGAAAAGTGCAAAGAGTATCCGGAACTTCATCTCTCACCCCGAGGGTTTGTGCTCGGAAGAATATCAGATTTCGGGCGTCGATGTAACAGCCACCGCAACCTCCACACCACGCATTCGGCAAATATGACGGCCAAATCAGTTCTGGACCTTACTCCGCAGGTGTATTACTCTCGATATGCAATATGAAATCATTTCCGGTCACAAATCTCGAGAGTGACTACTATTTTACAAAGCGCGCGTATCTGGATGACAAGTATATTCTCCTGTCGCCGGAAACTCCCATAACCACAAAACTCATCAATCGATTGAAGCGATGGAGATTCAGTCAGATTCGGAGCGACGGGGCTCTGGTGGATACGCCAACCGTGAGCCAGTCGTCAATCGCGGAAGGGTCGTCACTCTCCATAGACCAGGACATCCGCGAGCAGACCCTGTTCAAGGAAGCGCAGACCTTCTACGCCGAACTCGCCACCTTTATCGAGAAGATGTTCACCAACTTCGTCACCCGGAATGAACTCGCCGAGAGACCGATCGGCGACATGGTGAAACGTACCATCGACATGGTTCGCAGCCACCGACGTCATATCCTTCGCCTGACCGGCATGGAAGCTGCGGGCAAGAACTATATTGTCAATCACTCGGCAAAGACTACAATCATGGCGGTCTCCGTTGGTCTGGTGATCCGCATGCCGCCGCACAAGCTCATAGAGCTCGGGACCGCTGCGCTTCTTCACGAGATTGGCATGATACGCCTTCCACCACAGCTTTACATGTCCAACAAGGAACTCACCGAACAGGAGAAGAAGGCGATCACGGCCCATACGGTTCTAGGGTTCAAAATTCTGAAGCAGTTTTCGTTTCCCGTGAGCGTGAACCTGGCCGTCCTCGAGTGTCGCGAAAACGCGGATGGATCGGGCTATCCGCGGGGGCTTACCGGGGACCGGATCTCCCTCTACGGCAAGGTGATCATGGTAGCCGGCTCCTACGCAGCGCTCACCTCCGTCAGGCCGTACCGCAAATCAATTGACGGGCATGCAGCTATTCTGGACATGCTCAAGCGCAAAGGACAGATGTATGACGACACGGTTCTCCGAGCTCTCGTCGCGAATCTGTCCATTTTCCCGGTAGGAACCTATGTTGAGCTTTCCAACGGCGCGCGGGGCATGGTAGTAGACAATGATCTCGAGAATCCAAAATCTCCCAAAGTTCGCGTCATCGCGGGACCAAGCGGCGAGTTGTATGCGGAGCAACATGTCGTCGACACAGCGACAAGCGAGGCTCTTCGCATAGCTCGCGCAATTCCCGCCGATGCCGTGCAAGAACCGGGGCGGAGCCCGGCCTAACCTATGCCAGCGAAGAATACTGTCAGTGTCACCATGCCGTCGGGAGAGATCGTTCAGGTAGCGCAGGACGAGACCTTGGCGGACCTTCTCAGTTCGGAACCGAATCCTCCGGAAAATCCGATTGTCGCCGCTATTGTAAACAATGAAATTCTGGACCTCTCGCGGCGAATTCGAATAAACGCCACACTGCAGCCGGTCCACTTGAACTGCGAGGCCGGAGTACGCTGCTACCGCCAATCGCTCTGTTCCGTTCTCGCCATCGCGGGCCGGTCGGTGTTCCCTGACCGTCGGCTGGTGATTGGTCATTCCCTCGGTGACGCATACTTCTACCGCTTCGCAGACGACCGTGACGTAACCGATGATGAGTTGGACCAGCTGGGTGTGGAGATGCGGCGACTCGTGGAAGCCGATGTCCCGATACATCGCCGGATGCTTGCGTATGAGGACGCCGCTCGAGTGTTTGAGGAACAGAGGATGCTGCACACGGCCGCGTTGCTCCGCCACCGCAGCACTTCGCGAGTCGTGGTACACACCTGCGGTGATTTTGTGGATCTGTCACACGGCCCGCTCCTCCAGAGTACCGGAATCCTTCGCTACTTCGAGCTCCACCGTCTCGCTCCCGGTTTCGTCCTGCGTTACCCAAGCCGGAAAACGCCTACGGAGATGAGCCCGTACAAGCATAGCGGCATGTTGTTCAGTATCTATCAGGAGTACAAGGAGTGGGGAAAGATCCTCAATGTATCGTCGGTGGGAAGCCTGAACGCAAAAGTTCTCGAGGGTGGAATCACGGACTTCATCCGTGTCAATGAGGCGCTTCAGGAAAAGAAGATCGGAGCAATCGCGGACGAAATTGCATCCAAGCGCGACTCGGTGAGAATGGTTCTCATTGCCGGCCCGTCAAGTTCAGGCAAGACAACATTCACGAAGCGTCTGGCAATCCAACTGACGGTTCACGGACTACGACCTCAACTCATTTCCGTGGATAACTACTTTGTCAATCGGGACCAGACTCCTTACGATGAGGGTGGCAAACTGGACTTCGAGAGCATCCATGCGCTCGATATTGAACTCTTGAATGAACATCTGCTTCACCTGTTTGACGGCAAAGAGGTGGAGATCCCGAATTTCGACTTCAAGTCCGGTTCCCGCCGGGCGGGGGGAAAACCGCTCAAACTCATCGATCGCAGCATCCTCCTGATGGAAGGCATACACTGTTTGAATGACGAACTGACGCGCCGGATTCCTGCTGAACGCAAGCACAAGATCTATGTCTCCGCTCTCACGCAACTCAATCTGGACGAACACAACAGGATTCCAACCACCGATAATCGGTTGGTTCGTCGCATGGTCAGGGATTTCCAATTCCGTGGCCACTCGGCTCTCGATACGCTCCGGATGTGGCCCTCGGTACGGCGTGGTGAAGAACGAAACATATTCCCATTCCAGGACACCGCGGACAGCGCGTTCAACTCGGCACTCGACTATGAGTTGGGAGTCCTGAAAAAACACGCAGAACCGCTTCTGATGCAGGTCAAACCGCGCGATGGGATCTACAACGAGGCTGTACGACTCCTATCGTTCCTGTCCAATTTCACAAACATCGCGGACAAACTTGTTCCCGATCATTCGATTGTTCGCGAGTTCATTGGGGACAGTCAGTTCAGGTACTAGAAATCGATTTGAACAGATCGGCCCACGAACCATTCAACGCCGGCCGTTCAACTCGCTCTCCCACGATCTGAAGGAACTCACTACGGGGGATCGCGCGACCGCCCATTCGCTCAACGTGAGGCGTGTGAAGCTGTGTATCCATCATGTCGAATTCTTGTTCCCGGAGGAATCCGGACAAGGTGATCAGTGCGGCCTTGGAAGCGTTGTCTTCGTGACTGAACATGCTCTCCCCGAAGAACATCCGGCCGATGCATACTCTGTAGAGCCCGCCAACAAGTTGGTCTCCGTTCCAGACCTCACAAGAATGGGCAAAACCAAGCTCCCGAAGACGACGGTAGCCCAATTCCATGTCTTCGGTAATCCAGGTTCCTACCTGACCACGACGGGGTGTGACCGCGCAAGCGTGAATGACTCCCTCAAATGCTTCATCAAGCGTGAACCGAAATGAGCCCTGGCGCAGCAAGCGAGCCATTGATCGCGATACGTGAATCTCGTCAAAAAAAAGAACGAAGCGAGGATCAGGACACCACCAGATGATGGGATCATCTGGATTGAACCACGGGAAAATCCCCCGGCGGTACGCGGAAAGGAGCATGCCGGGAGAGAGATTCCCTCCCACACCGATTACCCCGTCGGCATCGGCGGATTCACAATCCGGAAACTCGTAATGATCCTCCGGACCCAGCCATGGAAATCCGCCGCTGTGTCGCTGGATCACCGCACGCCCCTACTGGGCCTCGACCGGCGCCTCATTATGGTCTCCGGCACCCTCGTGCGCACGCCCCGGAGTAATGACAACCTCGCCGGCAAGGAGGTCGGCGGTGGCAAATCCGCCGTTCTGCAGTTCTCCAAAAAGGACCGCATCAACGAAGTATCCTTTTATCTTCTCCTCAACCAGACGAGCAATATTCCGGGCTCCAAACTCCTCTGAGTATCCGTGTTCGGCCAGCCACCCGACGCAAGCATCGGTTGCTTCGAGGGTGATCCTCTTCTCGGCAAGCTGCCCGGCGAACTCGTCAATCTCCTTGCGAACGATCTCCTCAATGATGACCTTGTCCAGACTGTTGAAGAGAACAACCTTGTCCAGTCGATTTCGGAACTCCGGCGCAAAGAAGCGCTCAACTGCATCATCCACAGCCTGCCCCGTCGTCGTCCGCTCACCGAACCCGACAAGCGGCTTGCCAATCTCTCGTGCTCCGGCGTTTGAAGTCATGATCAGAATGACATTCGTGAAGTCTGCCTTGTGCCCCTGATTGTCGGTGAGAGTAGCATAGTCCATCACCTGCAGAAGAACATTGAAGACCTCTTGATGAGCCTTCTCAATCTCATCCAGCAGAAGAACCGCGTGTGGTGTCTTTCGGATGACGTCAACGAGTTGCGCACCGTCGTCGTACCCGACATAGCCGGGAGGAGCTCCAATGAGTCGGGAAACCGCATATCGCTCCTGATACTCACTCATGTCGAATCGATGCAAGGCCACACCGAGAGTATTGGCGAGTTGCCGCGCCAATTCAGTCTTCCCAACACCGGTTGGTCCGACAAAGAGGAAGGACGCGACCGGCTTGTTCGGCTTCCGGAATCCCGCCCTGCTTCTCTTGACGGCGGCCACTACCAGGTCTATCGCCGAATCCTGGCCGAACACGGTTCTCCTCAGGGCCGGTTCCAGGTCCTTGAGCCGATCCCGCTCCGAGACCGATACGCTCCGTTCCGGCACCTTGGCAATTTTCGCGATCACGCGCTCAATGTCCAGCGCACCAATCTCCACCGGTGGAGCTTCTTCAGAGGTTGCAACAGGATCATCGGTTGAATCGGCCGCGCCGGACGCTGCCTCCTCGTCACGCGCAAGCTTGAATGTTCTCATCCGAACGTATGCGCCGCACTCGTCGATGACATCAATGGCTTTGTCCGGGAGGTGCCGGTCCTTGATGTACTCGTCCGACAAACGCGCCGCCAGTTGCAGCGACTCGTCGCTATAGCGCACATTGTGGAAATCCTCGTAACGGGTCTTGAGTCCCTGGAGGATGTCAATCGTCTCGGCGACGGTTGGTTCCGGAACGTCAATCTCCTGGAATCGCCGTGAAAGCGCCCGGTCACGCTCAAAATGGCGCCGGTACTCGTCGTGCGTTGTGGATCCGATGCACTGGAGCCGGCCGGCGGCCAGGGCCGGCTTGAGCAGATTTGACGCCTCAATGGACCCACCGCCACTCGTTGCTCCCGCACCAACGATCGTGTGGATCTCGTCAATGAACAGGATTACCTTTTCCTGCCCCTCGAGAATCTTGATCACAGCCTTCATCCGCTCTTCGAAATCGCCTCTGTATCGTGTCCCGGCAAGCACCGAGCCCATATCCAGAGCGTAAATCTTGAAACCCTTGAGAATGTCGGGAACATCACCGGAAACGATGCGCTGCGCGAGTCCCTCTGTAATCGCGGTTTTTCCGACCCCCGGCTCACCCAGATGGACAGGATTGTTCTTCAGTCGACGGCAGAGGACCTGAATGGTTCGTTCCAGAATATCATCGCGGCCAACGAGTGGCTCCAGCCTGCCCTCTCGTGCCAGCTCAGTCAGCTCAGTAGTGAACTGCTCTAACGGACTCTGCTTGCGTCGCCGCCCGCGTTCGTCCGGCTGTTCGGCGTCGGTGTCATCCGAATCACCGAAAGAATCCGGTTCGCCAATCCCATCCTCGTCAAACCCCGAGAGACCGTGTGAGATCACTTCCAGCAGATCCAACCGCTTCACGCCTGCTTTCTTCAGGAAATAGGCTCCAAAGCTCTGCTCTTCGTCGAAGATGCTGACGAGTATGTCGCCCACATCCACGTGATCCTTGGCGGCGCTTTCCGCGTGGAACAACGCGCGCTCGGCCACATTTCTGAAACCGAGCGACTGGGTGGGCTCTCCGAGAGGGATTGTCGGCACAGTTTCATTCAGATGCGTGTCTATTTCTCTCCGAACATCGTCCGGGTCTCCTCCGCACTCGACGACCACGTCTCGCGGATACTCATAGTGAAGTGCGGCATACAGAACGTGTTCCGGGGTAAGGTACTCGTGGCGGCGCTGTTTCGCCTCCTGGTAGGCAGCATTCAGAATGTCTTTGACTTCCCGGCTGAAATCCATATCTCCTCCTACGCCGGTTCAACGGTGCATCGCAGGGGGAACTCTCGTCGTCGTGCCATATCGCGAACGGTATTAGCCTTCGTACTTGCGATATCGTACGTGTACGTACCGACAACACCGTGTCCCTTCCGGTGCACATTCAACATGATCCGTGTCGCGTCAACGATGGTCCGGTGAAAGACACCCATGAGGACCTCTACCACGAACTCCGTTGTGGTGTAGTCGTCGTTGTGGAGCACGACCTGGAACATCTCAGGCTCAGCAACCTTCTCTTCAACATGTTCCTTGACCTCCCCGGCATTGCCGGGCTCCATTCCGTCACTCACCGCTGCACCCCGCCTTCCCCGTGTTTCGAAAACCGCCGATATCGTTGAACATACCCGCACCTCAGCGGCATATGCCTTCCAAACAGCGCATGCAGCAACGTGACCTTGCTGCAGTGCGCAGCCACTCTGAACCGGTCATCGTACATCGTGCAACGGCTGGTCTGTGTGTCAAGATAGGGGCATGGTCTAGTGAGGTCAATTCGCACTCCGCCGGCAATGGACTTCCGCTCGTAGCAGCAGAGACCGCACCCGTGACACAAGGATTCCCAGTCCTCATCGGACCCGGCCCGAAGCTGGAGACCGCGCAATCAGAACTCCAGCGGACCGTAATACCCCGCCTCATCGCGACCACTGCGACGGAGCAGATACGCCTCAACCTCAAGCGGAATGTAGCGTCGCCCAAAATCGGTGTGGTGCACGCTGGTGTACGAGAGCAGGTAGGTGCCGCTGGGTTTCGCTACCAATTCATCAATCACGGCGCCCAGTCCGGCCGGTTGGAACACGAATACTGATTGACCACCGGTTGCTTCCACGAGGTATTCAATCTCATCGGCAGAATGGTTCCTCTGCGTGTAGACCACGTTGAATGTAATGTGATTGTTTCGCAGGAAACCGGCAGTCTCAATGAGACCATAGTTCTCAAACGCGGTGGGAGGAAGTGTTCCGTCGGTGATAAGGATGACCGACCGCCTATCCAATTCCCGAAGCACCTGGTGCCCGGCAAGCCGTATTGCGAGATCCAGGGAAGACCGACCGTAGTCCGCGACGGTGCCGACTGCAGCCTCCGCGAACGCGAGAACACCGTCTTCGGGCGACGCCTCCACGAGCGGATCCTCGCCCGCCGTTACAAGCCAACGTTTCCCGACGGGCGTTATTGCTCCGGAGAGCTCCAGCGCGGCCTGTTGCACCGCGGCCGGGTCACTCGCCATTGCCACGGTCCGATCCGCAATCACGGCCACCGCAATCTCTCCGGTGCGGTAACCGGCATAGGCTACGGTCGCCTCGCCGACTGGAAATCGATCTTCCGTGATCCGAAAGTTCGCGCTGTCCAGGCCAAGGAGTGGATTCCCCTTTCGATCCGTCACACTCACGGCGACGAAGATTTCAGGATGGTCGGAAGCGATGACATGATCCACTTCAACGGTGAGTCCGGTATAGAGTTCTTCCGATGGAGCAAGGAAGAGCAGTAGATCAGACTGAAAATCACTGACGAGCACATTCCCGTTGGCGTCGGCGATCGCGCCGATCAGCCGGTGCTGAGGAGCCAATTCGGCGAGCAAATTCAGACGTTCCGACTCGATCTCAAGAGCGTACAGCCGGTTGGCGTCCGCAACGAGAAGGATGCCGTCGCGGTAGACCGAGAGCGCCTCCGGTTTGTCCACCTGCCCTGATGCGAGCGATCCAATATAGTTGCCGCTTTCGTCAAAGACGAGAATCTCGTTCCGCCGGGCGTCGGATACGTAGATTCGGCCCGCGTGATGGGCCAGACCGGTTGGCTCTCGAAGCCCTGAGAACTGACCGACCGGCTCTCCGAAACTGAGCACGAACTCCCCGTCGGTGGAGAATTTAACGATGCGCTGATTCCCATAATCGGAGACGTAGAGATACCCCTCATCGTCGGAGGTGAGGTACTGCGGCCCAAGCAACCGCCCGTCCCCGAGTCCGGTGCCACCGAAGCTACCGGTCTTGAACCCTCCAGGAGATATCCGCGCAATACGGTCTGCACCAAACTCGCTGACGAGCAATTCCCCTGTGTCGAGGAGTAGCACATCGAAGGGTCGGTCGAAACCTTCCAGACCGCCGTCAATTGATTGCTTTCGAACTCCATTGGGGTCCATCAGAAGAATCTGATGAGTTGCAAACGATGCAACGTAGAAGTACCCGTCGTTCCGGGGCCGGATCATTGCGGGCCGACGAAAGATCGTGACGTCGCCCTGCACACCCGGAACCTCGGCCATTGTCACCAGCCGACCCGGAGTAAGCTCTTCTCCCAGACGCTCCGGGGTGAGACCGCGCTGCAACTCGGTACGATCAATCCAACTGCCCAGAGCTGCCGTGCCAAACCCCTGGTCAACAAGCCACTGCCATTCCGAAAGCGCCGCTTCCTCAAATCCCGATGCGTAGTAGGCACGGCCCAGCCAATGGCGAGTGAGTGACAGCGACGAGTCGAACGCAAGGCTCCGGTTCAGGCTCACAATTGATTGGTTCAGGTTCCCTGCATGATAGGAAGTCACTCCCCATCGCAATTCGTCTCGAGCCGCGAGCTGGTTCATGTCCACCTGCTGCGCGTGGACGCCGGCGGCAACGACGGCGAACAGCACGACAGCAATCGGCAGAAGAGTGAATGAACTTCCGGCGTGCTTGTAGTGACCGATCATGAGGGCCTCTCTCCGGACTGATGCTGCATAACCTGTCGCAGGTGTGTTGCTATCTCTTTCTCGCCGGGTGCGGCGCTCAGTGCGGATCTCAGCGCGTCCCTCGCCTCGTCGGTGCGGCCGAGCTTGTAGTACGCCCATCCTAGAGAGTCCAGATACGCGGCGCTCTTTGGTCGGATGCGAACGGCCCGCCGGCAGCAATCGGCGGCCCGCCGCAGGTCCCTCCCGGTTTCAGCCAGAACGAAACCGAGGGAGTTGAGCGCGTTACCATTGTTGGGATCCAGTTGGAGCGCACGCTCCAACTCCGCGATTGCAACGTCGTGCTGATCCTGGGCGTAGAGGGTGTATCCCAGAGCGGCGTGCGTTTTTGCCGAGTCAAAACCGTCGTTGAGAATGCTCCTGAACTCGAACTCCGCCAGCCGATGCCGTCCGGTCACTGCGTAGATGTAGCCAAGAATCATCCTGCTCTGGTACACATGCGTGAAGCTCAGTTCGGAGGAGACCACCTGCTCCAGATAGAGCAGTGCCTCATCGTACTTCTCCAGTTGTGTGTAGCACAAACCAAGGTAGTACGACAGCTCCGGGTTCTCCGGTGTGTCGCTGTGAATGTTGAGTAGGTGTTGCAGCGCCCGATCGTACTGCCCCTGCTTCAGCAGACGGATGCCCTCGTTCATCATGAGAGATTATACACCGGACTTCAAGAAAAGAGCATCGCGATAGGCTTCATCTTCGTGATGATCCACCGGATTGAGATAGATTGGACTCACCGAGAGCGCTCCCTCGGACACCGCATGCCAGTCACTCCCCTCTTCAAGGGGACCTTCCAACGGGCGACCATTGAGGAAGTAGTAGCTGTCTCCCCGGGGAGAGTCGAACCTTTCAAGATGGTCCTGGTAGATTCTCCAGCTCGGGAAGGTGACGCGCACCGGAAAGTCAGCGTGTTCAAGATTGGGCGCATTGATGTTGATGCAGTGACGTGGATTCCAGAGCTGACGAAAGTCATCCAGATGTTTAGCCATGAATTCGGCAATGGGCCCAAGATGAAACGGCGGATTGTAGGTATTGATGCTCACCGCGATCCCCGGGATTCCCATGAACGCAGCCTGACGGGCAGCCGCGACGGTCCCGGAGTAAATAATGTCGGTGCCCAGGTTCGGGCCGATATTGATGCCGGACACCACCACGTCGGGCGTGACTGGAAGGCCACCGAGCATTCCCACAATGACACAGTCGGCTGGAGATCCCGAGCTGGCATAGACCTGCTCCCCGATTTCTCTGCAACGGATTGGATCCCGAATCGTTATGTAGTGGGACATGGCACTGCGCTCGCCGTCGGGGGCAATGATCCACACATCATGATCGACGCTCAGGGCTACTTGAAGTGCCTCAAGGCCGGCGCTGTCAATCCCGTCGTCATTTGTCAGAAGAACTGTCACGCATCCTCCCGGAAGTCGATTCGAACGCCATCGTCCATGCCGCACGGCACAAGATCCGGGTGAAAGCCGAATATGCGTTCGTATTCGTGGAGCCGTTCGCGGAGCAACTCCACAGCATCGCGAGACGCTATTGCGAGCGCGCAGCTTGACATGCTGCCTCCGGCAAGCCGGGCCCCATACACGCCGTTGATCTCTCCTGCATGCCTCACCAACCAATCTACCTCAGGGGTGGATACTTCGTACAGGTCCCGGAGGCTCTCATGGCTCTGGCAGAGCAATCGACCAATCTGCTCGAAATCCCCCTGACGAAGAGCACGAACCATCTGGAGAACTCGTTCATTCTCACCTACCACATGCAGGCAGTGACGTCGAGCCTGCTCCGGAAACAACCCAAGGCTTGCGTAGAGTTCCTGCATACTGACGTCCTGAAGACTCGTGCCGTGCTTACCTCCCGAGAGGACATTCAGACAAAGCTCGCAATCTGCGATTCTTCGAGCCGATTCATCCGGCGTGGACGGACTCGGCGCCTTCGTGTTTATCCCCACAAGGCTGTGGCCGTTGAGATCAAACGGGATGTGAGACCAATCCAGTTTGTGCGTGTCTATGAGCATCACCGAGCCGTTTCGCGAAAGCGACGCAGCGAGGAAACTGGAGAGCCCAACGGTTACGCCGAGAAATGAATGCTCCGCGTGGTGGGCGATCTGAGCCGCAACCACACCGTCAACCGAGAATCCGTAGGCCTCGGCCAACCCGAGTGCGAGCGCCGTGGTAATTGCCTGCGAACCCGCAAGCCCTATTCCCGCGGGAACGTCGCTCGTGATCGTAACGTTGACTCCCCGAATGTCGGCACCCAGCGTCTGGAGACGGCTGATCACGCCTTTTGCGAGATTGCCGAATCGATCTTCCTTCCGGTATCGAATCGCGGCAATGCTCGTCCGTTTACGTTCATTCAGATCCGGAGCGAAGAAACGCAGGGAAGTGTCACTCCGGAGAGAAACCGCAACCGTCGCCCGGTGGTTCAACCCAAAGAGAAGCACAAGTCCATCTGTGGCCTCCGTGTGCGCACCCATCAGATTGGCGACACCCGGAGCGGACGTCACTACCGTCGGAGGTTCGCGGTACTCCGCCTTGTGCAGCGACGCAACGTCATTCATCTGCGTTCCTTCGTTGATCTGATTCAATTATAGCCCGGAT